>JAYUZN010000467.1:0-14918 GCA_043751755.1 Bacteroidota bacterium
ATTTAAGTCGCTCAATAGCAAGTATTTAGAGCTGATTTTGAAACTGCCACGTACTTATATGAAATACGAGCATCTTCTTCGCAATCAACTCACAAAGGAATTGGAGCGTGGCAAAATTTCTATGTTATTGAATGTAGAAGTTTTGAATCCTACGAAAAGAACGCTGCGCATAAATCATACCTTGTTAGATACTTATATTTCTGATTTACAGGCAATTCAAGTAAAATATAACTTACAGCCACTTACTTTGGAGAAGTTGTTAGACTTGCCAGACGTGATGATAGAATCTGTAGCAGAGGAAGACGAGGAGGAGTGGAATTTGATAAAACAGGCTACTGCAATCGCAAGTCAGGCTTTGACAAAGAGCCGCAAAGAAGAAGGAAAAGCCCTTGAAGCCGACTTTTTGGAACGTTTGGTGGCGATAGAGGCTTTTTTGGCAGAAGTAGAAGCCTTTGCGCCGCAACGTATTGAGGAGATTCGCAACAAAATGAAAAATGCTTTGGAGGAAATCAAAAGCCGCGTAGAAGCCGATTTGAATCGTTTTGAGCAGGAACTCATTTTTTATATCGAAAGATTGGATATAAATGAGGAAATCGTGCGTTTGCGGCAGCATCTTCGTTATTTTCGCGATGTCATCAAAAATCCGAATAATAGTGGCAAGCAACTCAATTTTATTGGGCAAGAAATGGGGCGCGAAATCAATACAATTGGCTCAAAAGCAAATCATGTATCTATGCAACGGGCGGTTGTGGGCATGAAAGAGGAGTTGGAGAAAATAAAGGAGCAAACGATGAATATTGTGTAAATTATATTATACGGTTTAAACCTGTCATTTCTTCCAGAAATGACAGGTTTAATGGAAAATCTAAGTCGTTTCGCTAAACAGGAGAATAAAAATCTATCAAAGTTTGCAACGCCCCCAATAACTCTGCGAGATTGCGAATAGAATAAACCTCCGTATCAACATACAAAATATTTTCGGCTAATTTCAAAAAAAGCCATTCATTTCCATTCGTAACAGCCCCATAAATGATGTTGATAGCCTCATTATGTTGTTCGTTGAACAAGCGTGCGGCATACATTTCCGCGCCACATTGCCCAATCCACTTGTCGATATTGTCATCTTTTGCTTCAAATATCCCAATAATCGGCGCTTCAATATTCGTACTATAAGCCTCTTTGATGAGCAAAAAATCGCATCTGCCTGTGAGTGATTTTGAGGCATCTACGTCAAAAGTATAACCCGAAAAAAAAGTGAATTTATGCGCATTTCGGCTATGAAGTTCCATCAAAATAGGAGCGATTCTTAATTCAGATTTTGCTTTTTCTGTGCCTTGCGGGAGTTTTTTTTGAATAGAAAGCGTAGTCAATAGCCAATCACTTGGCAACAATTCTTGTTTGTTAAGCTCAAGTGCTTGCAAGCGGTCAACGATTCCAAACATGTCTTTGAGGTTATCAACCGTAAAATCTGAATAGCTTTTGGGAACTGTTTTTTTGTTTTTTGCCATGATAAAAATAAAGTACGCATATAGAAAGGCAAAGATACTCAAAAATTCAAAATTTCGCTAAATCTTTGACATTTTCTATCAAAAAATCAGGTTTTGCCGCCACTAACAGGCTTTTGTGATTGAAGCCCCAAGTTACGGCAACTGCCTGAACGCCTGCTTTTTGTGCAGCTTCTATATCTCGTACTTCATCGCCTATCATATAGGTATTTTCAGGAGCAAAACCCATTTTTTTGCGGACTTTGCGTATAACAGCCTCCTTTCCAAAGAGCGCAGACGGGGTATGTATGGCAGAAAAAGCTGTTATTTGGTACTTATCCAAGATAAAACGGATATTTTTCTCTGCATTGGTAGAAACAATGTGCATTTCATAGCCTTTTTGGGCAAAATCCTCCAATATCTCTGCCATTCCTGCCATAATTTCCACCTCTCCTGCCCTTTTATGGAAACTTTCTCTTGCTACCTTCACGATTTTGGGAATTTGAAACAAAGAGATTCCCATTAAGCGCATCAATTCGGCAATTCCTTTGGTTTTCCAGTCCATAACTTGCGCACGTGTAGGCGTAGCCATCTTCAAAATAGGGGCAATTTCTTGCAAAACAGCAACTGCTACCTCTAATGAATCGGCTATTGTTCCATCAAAGTCGAAGAAAATGAGTTTTGAGGGCATGATTAAGCGGCATATTTTTTGTTAAAAACTTCTTTTCTGTGATAAACTAAATAACTTATTCTTTTTTCATTCAAAAATACAGAATCTAAGTGATAATTTGCGAGGAAATCTTTTACGTCTGTGGAAATTTTTTCGGAGAAAAGGATTTTACCCGTATTTTCAAAACTTATATAACCTAAATCGAATAATGAATCCATGTTTTTGCTTAATAAAATGCCATTGTTAGCATCATAAGCCTCATTGTCATCGGACTTTATAAAAGGTTTTATATGACTTGCAATTAACACGGGATAAGCCAGTTTTTCTACCATACATTTTGCATCTCCCAAGATAAAAGCACTTTCTTCTTTCAACTGATTTTTGTATAATCTGTGCAAATAAGGGTCTCTTACCCTTCTTTCGTCTTTCAAATCGTCCCCAAATATCATTTTTGCATCTTCTTCAAAATACAAATCTTCTTCCACAAAAACCAAATCATCTAACTTCTTCAGAAGGTTATATAAATATCTGACTTGATTATATTTTCGTTCAATAAAATCCATTTCTCGTGCTTTTTGTACATAAATAGCTAATTCTTGTGCATTTAAATACCCTTTTGTTATTGTATCAATTTCTACAATCATCAAAGCTATGATTTCTTCTTTACTGATTTTGCCGTTTTCAATCAAGGTTTTGATTAAAAAATTGATTTGATGCAAAGGCGAATCTTCATTGACAGAACGATTAAAACTTGCATTTGAATAAATGATTTTAGAAAGCAAAGATTTGCGCTTTTTGTTCGTTTTTGCTTGTATATATTCAACAGAATCAAAGTTGTAAGATGCTAAAAATGAGTTGATAAAGCCCATTTTTACCAATTGATTGATGGCTTTTCGGATAGAAATTAAATTAAGCCCAGACTGATTTTGTATCCTATTTTGCAACCTTGCATATTTTTTTTCAGAATACGCCTCCCCCTGAAATTCGTCTATAAATTCCACGCAAGTTGTTAAGGCCGTAAGAAAATTACTTCCATTATAATCGGTAAAAGCATTTGTCAAACGCCAATAATCCTCATAAGTCTTCATTTTTGTATATTTTTGCTGAATTTGAAACGAAAATAGGATTTTCCACAATAAACAAATATTCCGTATTTTCTTTTTTATTTTCTTTGCCTGTTACTTTGTAAACATGCTCTTTTTCAATGACTTGAATATGGCTTGCGTATTTTTCTAACAATGTAATAAGCTGTTCTTTGGTAGGAAATGAGCTGTTATTATAGCTCAAAAACCAGTATTTATAATTCTTTAGCTTTGAAAATAAGCTATCAAAAAGGGAAATAGCTGTTTTTTTGTCCATAAAATGATTTTCAAAAGGCTGCTTTTTTTCAGATAAAATATACTCGTCTATCAAGCCATAAAAACCAAAATAGTTATTCATTGTGCCTGTATAGGGCGGGTCAAGATAAATAATATCTGCTTCTATTTTTTCTAACAAAGTGAAAACATCTTCGTTATAAGCAATATTTTCTTGTTCATTGTCAAAAACAGCGCAATTATATTCCAAAAAATTTTCTAAAAAATGTTTTTTAAAACTTTTGTTATGATAGGCTCTTTTTCGCTGATATTTTTCATAACTATACTGTTCATCACGTAGTTGCGTGATTTGTTCCCAATTCAAGTTGAAGCGAGAATAAGGCATTTTGCGTATCATAGACCTCCGAAGCAGACTAAAAGCAATAGCTTTTTTGTAGTCCGAAGACAGTTTTTCTATATTTTCTCTATACAAATCTAACTGCATACATTCTTCAGGAAAGAAAAAAACATTTGTATAGTTTTCATACATATAACCTTGGGTTGGCTCTCCTGTAAAAATAATATCTATGTCTTTCATTGTCAATCTTTCGGATTTATTTTCTATAAGGGCTTTGGAAATCATGTAATTTATGCGCAAAATATCATTTGAAATTACTTGCAACCCTGCCAATTTTGATTGGTAACTGATAGAATTTCCGCCCGCAAACGCATCAAAAATACTTTTGGCATCAGGCGGAAAAAAGCCTGTTATCCAAGCCGCAATTTTTTCTTTATTTCCAATAAAATTAACATTCGGAAATTGTGGAATCATGTTGAATCATGCTTAATAAAGTAGCAGCTATTTCTTTTGCCAGCAAAGGCGGAACAGAATTCCCTACTTGTTGTTGTTGTGAAAGGGACGAGCCTTTAAAAATAAAGTCATCTGAAAAAGATTGAATTTTGGCTAACTCCCTCACTGTCAAGGCTCTATTTTGCGCATAATGAAATATTTTGCGCATATCACCCGTAATACATACTGCGGGTTTGTCGCTATGATAGCGAATATATTTGCGCACATCTCCACTTTGCGGACGAATTTCCGCAGGAATTTCCAAACGATTGCCGCCATTCGAGACATAACTCATCTTTTCCAACATTTGCGCAGAGTGTTTCATGGCAATATGATTGGGAATATTGGATTTTTCGCCTGAATTTAACATAGGAAAACGATGAATTGCCTCTTTTATCGTTTTGTAAGAACTCACTTTTTTTTCG
The DNA here is from genome assembly GCA_043751755.1 of Bacteroidota bacterium. GTDB lineage: Bacteria > Bacteroidota > Bacteroidia > J057 > J057 > JAAFHL01. Next base: position 4,725 of record JAYUZN010000467.1, read on the forward strand.
GGAAAAAGAAGATGACTTGATAGTTTATTTCCGATAAATAAAACCCTTTTCCGCAGTTGAGGCACCCCAAAATCGGCAGAATTTACGATTTTGCAAGCTACTTGATAGCCCATTTCTTCAAATAATTCGAGTATTTCGGACTTAGTTTGTCCTTGATTGTGGCTAAACAATCTTGCTACATTTTCCATCACAAAATAGGACGGTTGTGCAATAGCAACCACTCTGGCAAATTCTTTAAATAGCTGATTACGTGGGTCATCTGTAAATTTTCGTCCAATATTTCCTGCCATACTAAAGCCCTGACAAGGCGGTCCTCCTATCACAATATCTACTTTTTTGCCTTGCATAAGGGCTACTATTTCTGCCTCACTTAGCGTTGAAATATCTTGTTGAATGAGCTGATGTTTGGGAAAATTGGCTTTATAAGTCTCACAATAATGCGGCTCAATATCTATAGAAAACAGGTTTTGAAAACCCATTTCCTCAAAACCCACCGAAAAACCGCCCGCCCCACAAAATAAATCTATATATGTTGGTTTTTTATTCATTTTTTTGCTAAATGTTACATTTCTTGGGGCAAACTTACAGAACTTACCGCCAAAAATCTAATAAATTCTTAACCGCTTCTTTGAATAATTTTGGAGCTTTGATGCCCAAAATGAGTTGCCCGTTTTCATTGAGCAAAAAGCCTATTTCTATTTCGATAATTGTTTCTTCTTTGCTGCCATACAAAACAACCGTTCTCACAATGTTAAAATTAGGATAATGTTTTTGAATATAATTTTCTTCGATAAAATCATAATTATTCAACTCATCTATCCCATTTTGCCTAAATTGATATTTTTTGCCTTCTACATTTATGACTTCACTACGCCCAAAATCTATCAAAATCAGGTCAGGAATATGAATGATTTGTTCTTTATCTCCTGCCTTGTATTTGTCTCTATCTTTGTACTTTGCAAGCGGAATCGGCTCGCCTTCTAAGGGAAAAAAATAGCCTTTTTCGCAGCCTGCATGATTTTCAAAAATGGAATAACCTTGTGTGAAATTTTCTACGACCAAATGAATAAAAATCGTCCCTAATTTTTCGCCATCTGTATCATATTTCCAATAATTAGTAGCAGAAATAGCTTGTGGAACCTTCAAACCTTGTAGCGAAATATTCAACTTATTCGCAATTTGAATAAATTTATTGCTTGTGCCTACATGATTTTGTTGCAAGCCATGTTGTGTAATTTCAATTTCGCTTTCCCAGCCCAATTTTCGCAAAACTGCACAAATAATGCTCAAAGCCCCAATGTTAGGGTCGTGAGACAAGCCGCCACTTTTGAATAATCTGCCCGAAACTTCTACCTTTTCAGGAAATTTTGTGAGCAAAATAGGCACATTTCCTGCGGGAGCTTTTCGCATATTTGCCTTATAATCAATCACTTCCTCAACTGTTTTGAAGGGGGTAAAAATATCTTTATCTAATTTTTTGCCCAAAATTTCTACCCCCAAAGTAAGCAAAAGCCTTGTTCCAAAAATATAGGTTTCCGTAGGTTTTTCTTTTTGCTCAACTTGCAAATTGTAGAGCATAACTTTCCGAATATTGGGATAATAATGTTCTATAAAAACAAACTTAGTACATCTTTGATACACGCCTGTATTTCGGCTTTCTTTGTCGTCTGTTTTTGTCTCTTCTATCGCATAAATGGGAGTGTCTGTTATTATAGGCTCATTTTCTTGATAAAAAATAAGAAAATCTGTAAAACTTGAATTGCCTGAAACGGTTTTTAGATAGACTTTATTCACTTTATTGCAAACAAAGCCCCTAACTTCGTAGATAAAACTAAATTTATTATCCGTTAATATTGGTAAAATAATGATTGCAGTAGTGTAAGCTACAAAGCCATAATCTTTCGCAAACTTTTGAAAAATGGTAGCTATTACTTCTTTTTTAGGTCTTTCTTCTGTTAAAAACCAAAAATTATTTTTCATATTTTCGTAAAATATAAAGTTGTTCTTGAATAAATTTCTTGGTTTTACTTTCGCCATTACTATTGCTTTTGAATCGCAAATAATCAAATTCTACCAATTCTAACTGCCCGAATTTTTCCAAAGTCGAGATGATTTTATTTTGTGGCATAATTCCCTCTGTGTTATAGCTTAATATTAAAGTAGAATATTCCGATTTTTCTGCAATCTTTTTTAGCTCTTGCAAAGCCATTTCTGCATTGCAAAATTTAGATTTTTGATGTTGGTATGGGCGCATACCCGAAACGCCTTTAATTTCAGGTTTATCATATTGGGCAATGGTTTCCAATAAGTGATAATTGGGGGCGTATTGCCGTTGATTGTAAGGAGGGTCAAGATACAAAATATCTGTTTTTATTTTTTCAATTAAATTAACAGAATTTTCGTTAAAAACTTGGTTTTCTGTATTTCCTAATACTAAATTAATAGGTCTTAATATCAATTTTTTTACAGCCCTTGGGTCCCAAATCTTCTGAAAAGCGGCATAAACGCCCAATATATTGGCATAAAAAGGCACTGTTTCAATCAAACAAGCCAACAAAATATAATATTCATGCGTAGAAACCAAGTTTTCTGTTTTCCAAATTTCTATTTGTGTTCTAATTGTATCAATTATTTTGCCATTTTCATTGCTAAAATACATTCGAGGTTGCGGCAAATTTTCACTTCCTTTTGGGGTATAATGCTGAAAAATGAAGCCTTCTTTCAAAGGCATAGTATTCAGATAATCAACTACTTGGAGTAGTGGATTGGCAAACAGTAAATTACTTTGAATATTGAGATGTTGCAAAAGTTTCTCAAAGTGAGCTTCTTGATTATTTTCTATATACGCTTTTTGTAGCACAAAAGAAAAATACAGCAAGTCCGAAGAAAAAACCTGATAGCCTTTCTTCTTGAAAAATTGCCCTACATTTGTTGTTCCTGCAAAAAAATCAAAAAATGAATTTCCCTTTATCTCTTTTTCTTGAAAGATATGGTAAATTTTATCTAATAGATTTTCTTTATTTCCGATAAATCTCATTAAGATATGTTTAACAACTCCTTTATAACATTGTTCATATAGACACTGTTTTCATTTACATAAATATATACTTCTGCTTCATTTTCAAACAGATATTCTATTTTTACTTCAAAATGTCCCTTTGTTAAAGTAGCTTTTAAACCTAAGACAATAGCTTGGCACTTTTTCACAATTTCTTCAAAAGTTCCTTCAAAACTTTCCCAATAATTCATGTTTCTACCTTCATTTGTGAGTTCTAATAAGACCTCAAAAGTAGTAGTTTTGTCCCCTAAAAGGGCTGCTAACTGATGGTTTGTAGTTGTCATATTTTGTTAATTGATTTGAAAATGTATAGATGATTTGTTAAAATAAACTTAGTTTTTGAGAAGATTGTTTAGGCTTATAATTTGTTATCAACACCTCAACACTTGCATTTTTGTCTCTCACAAGCGTTTGATAATTCGCATTTGCATAATCTTTTTCCAAATAATGAACCTGTAAATGAGGCTGTTTTGCCAACCAATTTTTCAGCAAATCATTCGATTTTCCCTTATGTTCCAGCACATTTGACAGCGCAAATTTAAGCTTATTTTCGTTCAAATTATCTAAAATGCCTAACAATTTTCTTTCTTGCGTTTCATTCCAGCCTGTAAAGCCCCGTTTTCCATCATTATAAGTACCTGTGGAAATGAGATAAGGTGGGTCGCAATAGACAAAATCATTTTCTGCTAAAACCGAAAAGTCAAATTCATCGAAGTTTTTGGCGGTAAATTCAAGCTCTATTTCTTTCAATCTATGAATAAAATGTGCCAAATTGGATTTCATACTTGCATTAAAACTGCTTCTTTCTCTGCCAAAAGGATTGTTATATTCTTGAGCATTATTAAATCTTATTTGATGATTGAAGGAAAAAGCAATCAACACAAACAAGTCCAAAGGGTTTCTATCTGTATTGTAAAGCAAGCGTAGTTTTTTGTAGCCTGCTTCATTTGTAAGCGATAAATCAAATTGTTTGATTCTATTTTCTATATAAAAAATAACGGTATCTAAGTCCTTGTTTTGGAAGACTTTATACATGTCAATGAGCGGTATTAAGTTATCATTACAAATCACTTTTTCAGCAGGAATATTGATTCCTACATTGCAGCCTCCTGCAAATAAATCTACCAATTGGCGAATATTAGGGGGAAATAAAGGCAGAATTTGCGGCAATAGTTTGTGTTTGCCCCCCATATAGTTGAGGGGCGATTTTGTGTGTTTTTTAGAGAAGTTTTTCGGCTCTTCCCATTTTGTTGCTAATATATTTGGCAAATAAGTCATACAGTTCAAATAATTGCAGCAAAGATACAGTTATTTTTCAACAATAGCCAAAAAAATCAAAAAATTAGCACCCTCTTTTCATTTACCTATTTTTTACCGTTTCTTCAAAGCCAACTGCCCGCAAGCCCCGTCTATATCCTTTCCTCTTGAGCGTCTCACATTGACTATCAAGCCTTTATCTTCCAAAATAGCCACAAATTCGTCCATTCTTTTGCGGGTTGTATTCATAAAATCCGCTTCATTTATGGGATTATATTCAATAATATTGATTTTGGACGGAATTGTACGGGCAAAAACCGCCAATTCCCGCGCATCTTCGGGGCTGTCATTCAGGTCTTTGAAAATTATATATTCAAAAGTTACACGAGTCTCTGTTTTTTCGTAGAAATAACGCAATGCCTCGCCCAACGCCTCCAAAGAATTATGCTCATTTATCGGCATTATTTTGTTTCTTTTCTCGTCATTTCCTGCATGAAGCGACAAGGCAAACTCAAATTTTACCCCATCATCGCCCAATTTTTTTATCATTTTGGCGATACCTGCCGTAGAAACGGTAATCCTACGCGGCGACATGCCCATGCCTGTGGGCGAAATCAGCATTTCCGTAGAACGCAGCATGTTTTTGTAGTTGAGCAACGGCTCGCCCATGCCCATATATACCACATTGCTCAAAGGGCGGTCAAGGTATTCAAGGGCGGCTTTGTTGAGGAGCTGCACTTGGTCGTAGATTTCGTAATGTTGCAGGTTTCTTTTCAAATCCAAATAGCCTGTAGCGCAAAACTTGCAGGTAAGCGAGCAGCCGACTTGCGAAGAAATGCAGGCAGTCGTCCTTGTGTCTGTGGGAATCAGTACGCCTTCTACCAAATGTCCGTCCCACAAGCGGAAAATATATTTTTGAGATTTGTCGCTACTTTGCTGAAATTCAAGGATTTCTATGCCTTGTGTAACATAGTTTTCTTTCAATTTTTCCCTCAAGCCTTTGCTCAAATTCAGCATTTGGTCAAAATCTAAGACATGTTTTTCCCACAACCAATCGTGTAGTTGTTTGGCACGAAAAGCAGGTTCCCCCAAAGTGATAACAGCTTCTTTGAGCTGTTCTATTGTTAAATCTCTGATGTTTGTCATATTTTGTGTGTATCGAATAAATATTTTTCCATTTACTTTTCCTCCAATTTATCGCATTTTTCGTGCAAACGCTAAAAAAAAGAGCGCGGGGTTGGCATGTTTTTTCTATAAATATCGCCGTCCCTACGGGACTATAAAATCATCAACTTATATACATTTCAGTCCTAAGCCACAAAGATAAGGATAATTTAATCGTTCAGCTTCGAAAAAATTACGCATTTTTCTAAAAAAAACTAAATTTAGCTATTTTTTCCCTACTTTTGCCGAATACTTAGCAGTTATTTCTCATTTTTCATTTTCTCACAGGTTTATGCAGGACACTTGGTATATAATTATAAACCCAACTTCGGCGGGCGGGAGGGCTAAAAAAGAGTGGGCAACCATTCAGGAAGTTATGCAACAAGCGTCTATGACTTTTGAGGCGGCGTTTACCTTATATCCTTTTCATGCCATAGATTTGGTGCAAAAGGCGGTAGAAATGGGCTATCGAAAATTCTTGGCAGTAGGGGGAGATGGCACGATAAATGAAGTAGTAAATGGCATTTTTCGGCAAAATACAGTGCCTACCGCCGAAATCCTCTTTTCCGTTGTGCCGCTGGGGACGGGTAGCGATTGGATAAAAATGTATAAAATCCCCCGCAATTACAAAAAAGCAATTCCTTTGATAGCAAAGGGGCAGATTCGGAAACAAGACGTGGGAAAAGTGAGTTATCAAAGCGAAAACGGCGAGGAGTCGCGCTATTTTGGGAATGTAGCAGGCATGGCTTTTGATGCTTTTGCAGTGGTCAATAGCTTGAAGATGAATAAATCGGGCTTTATGGGACAGCTTGCTTATTTAGTCCTTATTTTGGGATTGATTCCAAAGTACAAAAGTGAAAAAATGCTCATAGAAGGAGACAATTTTCACTACGAAGGAAACGTTTTCTGTTTAAATATTGGGATTTGCAAATACAATGGCGGCGGAATGCAAACTGTACCGAATGCAGTGGCAGATGATGGCTTGTTTGAGATAACTATTATCGAAAAAATGCCTATTTTGCGCATCTTTTGGGAGCTGCGAAGGTTGTATTTAGCCAATATTCACAAAGTGCCAAATGTAGTCAAATCTTACCAAACGACTCGCCTCAAAGTTACTACGCAGGCTTTTGACTATGTGGAGGCTGATGGGGAATTGTTTGGAAAATGCCCTGTAAGTTTTGAAATATTGCCGCAAGCACTTAATATACAGGTACCGGATTTCACGCAGATTTCCGATTTCACGCAGATTCCCGCAGATTAAGGCAGATGTCGCAGATAAAAATAAGGTTACATATTGCTATCATCTGCGAAATCTGCTATCATCTGTGAAAATCTGCGTGAAACACAACAACAACAACAAATGAAACAAGCACTTTACTTTACTTTTTTCTGTTTATGGATAGGCTTACAGGTAGTATCTGCCCAAAGACCGCCCGTAAATACCCGCAATTTTGAGCCGTATATCAGTCAAAGTTACACGCTCGGTGTGGGAGCTATCGCCTATCTCGGAGACGTGCCTTCGGGCGTAGCTGCGATTCGTCCCGCAGGATTTTTTGCCTATTCCTACCCATTTACCCCCAAAATATCGGGACGCGTACAAGTCTCTTATGGGCAATATGGGGGCGCGGATTCTTTGAGCAGTGGGGGCTACCAAAAAAGTCGGGGCGTTCACTTTCGCAGCGACCTCATAGAAGCCAATGTTTTGATGATATATGAGCCTTTCAAAGACAAAAGGAAGGACTTTTTTGCCAAAACGCACCTTTCGCCCTATCTGATGTATGGCTTGTCTTTGTTTTATATGAATCCTAAAGCAAAGGATACGGACGGCACTTGGACGGAATTGCAGCCGCTTGGCACAGAAGGGCAATACCTCGACCCTGCGTATGGCACTTTTCCCAAACCCTACAAAAAGCTCCAATTTAGTGTACCTTTTGGCGTAGGCTTAAGCTATTATTTTTATCGCAATATTTTTAGCGTCAATGCAGAATTGATGATTCACAAAACATTTACGGATTATATGGATGACGTGAGTGCCAAATTTTATCCTGACTCCTATTTGATGAATCAATTTAGCCCACAAGCCGCCCATTTTTCCAATCCTACTGGCGTTGCGATATCGGAGTCGCGTCCGAGGGGCAATCCCGATAAATTGGATATTTATATGATGCCTTCGCTGTCGATTTCGTATTATTTAGGGTATTAGTTTGGTTTCATTTCGCACAGATAAGGGCAGATATATTGTTATTTAAGTTTCTTTCCTAAGCACAAAACTACATAAAAATTGGGTATATCTTACAATATGTCTGCCATTATTTTTTCACCTGTTTTCTATGTTCCATAGGGATAATATGTTGATGCCCCCACCTATTTTTCGTATCTGCACGAAAAATGGGACAAATTGAGCCGCAATTTTACCGTTTTTTTTACGGCAAGAAATGTGCTATCTTTGCCGAAAATATAGCTAAACTAAATATATATGACCGACAAAGACCTTAGCAAATTTCTCAGCCTTGTGCTTCGCCACAAGCCGCAAGTACTTGGAATTGAACTTGATACAAACGGCTGGACAGAGGTTTCGATTTTATTAGAAAAAATGAATCGCCATGGAAAACAAATAGATATGCCTCGTTTGGAAAAAATCGTAGCCGAAAGTGATAAACAAAGATACGCTTTTAATGCAGATAAAACGCAGATTCGTGCCAATCAAGGGCATTCTATAAGTATAGATTTGGGCTTGCAAGCCACAGAGCCGCCTGCGATTTTGTATCATGGCACAAGTCGGGCTTTTGAGGCTTCTATTTTGGAAAAAGGCTTGATAAAAGGCAGCCGCCACCATGTTCACCTCTCCAAAGACATAGAAACTGCCCGTAGGGTAGGGGAGAGGCGCGATAAGCAAGCCCTTATCTTTCAAGTAGATACGCAGAAAATGCACACAGAAGGCTACCTTTTTTATGTATCTGAAAATGGGGTTTGGCTCACAGACCACGTACCATCACAATTTCTTTCAAAGTAGCTGCCATTTTCTAAATGGGAGTACTGCTTTATCAATTATCAATCCCTTGGGGCTACTTTCACTCATTCTATTTCTGCCCTTTGTGGCAATGGGCTTGATGGCGTTTTTGCCTTCAAACAAAATCCTATATTTTAAGGCTTTGTCATTGATTACCAGCCTGTTGCAGTTGCTGCTGTTTTTGGGAATGGTATTGCCTTCCTATCACATTTCTTTGCAAAAAGGAAATTTTGGCATCAATAAGCCTACCGCCTTTGCTTGTGCCGAAAAAGTAAATTGGATTTTGATGGATTTAGGCACAGCAGGAAAACTCAAAATAGACTACTTTATCGCCCTTGACGGACTCAATATATTGATGGTTTTGCTGTCTTTAATAATCATGGTTATAGCCGTCATAGCCGCATGGAATATCGAAAAAAGCATAAAATCTTTTTTTATGCTCTTGATGTTGCTTAATACTGCCATGTTAGGGTGTTTTATGGCATTAGATTTTTTCCTTTTTTATATTTTTTACGAATTGATGCTTTTGCCTATGTTTTTCCTGATAGGTATCTGGGGCGCAGAAAGAAGGGAGTATGCTGCTATGAAGTTTTTTCTCTATACTTTGGTAGGTTCGGTCTTTATTTTATTGGTAATGGCGGGCTTGGCATTCAGTTTTACAGATGGAACGGACATTCATACCTTAAATATGGTCAAAATGATGGAGGTCGGGGCAGATGGCAAGCTGTTAAACATCGTAAAAGGCAGTATTTTTGATTTTGACTCTCAAATATGGGGACATAATGCCCGTTTGCTGGCATTTATCGTAACATTTATTGCTTTTGCTATCAAAGTTCCCGTTGTTCCTTTGCATACCTGGCTTCCTGATGCACATGTAGAGGCTCCTACCTCGATTTCCGTCATATTAGCAGGGATTTTATTGAAGGTAGGCGGCTATGGGATTTTGCGGGTTTGTTATGGCATTTTTCCCGAAGGAGCTACATATTTCGCCCTTTTTATTGGCATTTTAGGCACAATTTCTATGATTTATGGGGCATTCGTAGCGATGGCGCAAAAAGATTTGAAAGCCCTTGTTGCCTATTCTTCGGTCTCTCATTTGGGCTACACTTTGTTAGGAATGGCAAGTTTAGAAGCTGCAGGCATAAATGGGGCTATCTTACAATTATTCAATCATGGGCTTACTTCTGCCATGTTATTCTTGTTAGTTGGCGTAATATATGACCGAGTTCACAACCGAGAAATCGCTTTATTTTCAGGACTTTGGGAAAAAATGCCGTCCTATTCCTTCTTTGTCTTAATTGCCTTTTTTGCGTCTTTGGGCTTGCCGGGTTTTAACGCCTTTGTTTCAGAATTTTTGGTATTTATGGGCGCATTTCAATCCCATACGCATACAAACGGCTTGCCTGTTGCTGTCCCTGCTGTGGCGATTTTGGCGATTTTGCTGGGAGCTGTTTATTTTTTAAGAACCTATAGAAGCATGTTTTTTGGGAAATTTGCCCCCATAGGCAGCGATAATTGGGCAGCTAAATTATCGGATTTGACTGTGAGAGAATATATTATGTTAATTCCTTTGGCGATTATGTTGTTGTTGTTTGGCATTATGCCGCAATTATTGCTGCATCTTTCGGAGGGGAGTGTGGCGAAGTTGTTGGAGCATGTATTGGGAATTAATAGGTAAAGGCTATGCTTTGCTCCCAACTGACCA
>JAYUZN010000468.1:0-5895 GCA_043751755.1 Bacteroidota bacterium
TTACCCACTTTGCGTCCTTTGCGTGGGCTTTCTTTGCGAACTTTGCGGTTTTTTAGGCTCAAAAGCGAAAAATTTAGCTCTTTTTTCTTTACAGCAGGACAAAAATGGATAAATTGAGGATGCTCAGGCTAAAGCCTAAGCTACAGGTAGCACAAAATCCCGTACATAATGGGTAAAAACGAAAAATTCGCCTCAAAATGGTAGATATTGCGGTCATAAAACCTCATTTTTAAATTATCCGAAATCTAAACTGACTACATTGAGCGGACGCTTGCGGCAGCTACCCCGATAATTTTACCCCGTTCAAAGTATAATTCGTGTAATTCGTGCCAAAATGCGTAAGTCCGGTTATCCTTTCTTTCCACAGACTACCTCTATCAACTTATCGGGCTGTATATATTTGGCGGCAAGCTCCGAAATGTCATCAGGTTTTAGGGCTTTGAAGGTCTCATATTTTTGGTCTAATTGGGCGAAAGAAATGCCATATATCAAGGCAAAACGCAGCGTTCTGTTGATTTGACTCGGTGTTTCGCGCTGATTAATGCTTTGCCCAAGCTTGTAATTTTTGACTAAATCCAATTCATCGGCGGTTACTCCTGCGGAAATGAGCGTAGAAATCTCTTTTTTTACCTGAAAAAGGGTATCTTCAATATACTCATTTCCCACATCACACTGCACAGCAAACGCTCCTGTATATAAATAACTGTTCCAACCGGAATAAATGCCGTAGGTATAGCCCTTTTCTTCGCGAAGGTTTTTCATCAAACGAGAGCCAAAATAGCCGCCCAAAATGGTATTGACTAACTCCATTTTGTCATAATCGGGGTGCAAACGGGAAAAGCCCAAATGCCCCAGCCGAATCGAAGATTGTACGCCGCCTTCTACTTCAAAGTGGTGCGCCCCCGCAGGACTTGTAGCAGTTGGCAAGGAAGTCGTAGAAATCTCTGTATTTGCGGGCAAAATGGGCAGGCTGCCAAATTGCGCTTCCAAAGTACGCATCAAGTCTATTTCGTCAAAACGCCCTGTAACCGCAAAAGTCATATTTCCTGCATGAAGGTAGTTTTGATGATATTCGACCAAATCATTTCGCTCAATCACTTGAATTTCAGCCATATCCGCAGTAGTTGCATAGCCATGATTTGCGCCAAATAGCAACTTAGGAAATTCGCGTGCTGCAATATATGCCGTTTGTTTTTGGCTCACTTGCAGTTTTTGCAAAGTCCTACTTTTGAGTTTTTCCCATTCTGTTTCGGGAAAAATAGGATTGACCAAACATTCCTGCATCAAAGGAACGGTTTTGGCTACCAAGTGGCTCAAAGTCGTGAGGTGAAAAGAGATAAATTCATTTCCCTCGTCATATTCCAAAAAAGCCCCATAGTTGTCCAAAGCCTGCGAAAACGCCAAAGAAGTGAAGTTTTTTGTGCCTTCGGACATATTGCGGGGCGCGAAATCGGATACGCCTACTTTGTCGCCATACCCTGCACCTGCCTTGAAAATGGCTTGTACCTCGCACATTTCCACCGTTCCATATTGAATCATATAGACAGGAATGCCATTGGAGAGGTGGGCAAGCGTGAAGGCAGGTAGGGGGATATTTTGAAATGGCTTCCCTATTGGGGGAATTGTACGGTTTAACATGTTATTTTGAGTTGAAAGTAGTAGAAAATCAGGCTTCCACAATATTTTGCAAAATGCCAATAATGTGTGGAAGGTCGTTTATAAAATAGGAATTGCTATCTATCAAAATGATTTTATCGGTCAATTTCAAGAATTTCCATTCATTTCCGTTGTTTATACAGCCATAAATCGTGGGGCTATCGATGCCTTTTTTTTGGTTAAAATACTGCGCCCCCAGCATTTGTGCCGCACATTGTCCGAATGCTTTTACGATATTTCCGTCTTTTGCCTCTATCATGCAAAATATGGGTGCTTCTACCTCAATGCCTTGTTCGCCCTTAGACAGGATAAAATCACATTCCCCATTCAATTCATTTTCTTTGTCGCCTTCCAAGTTTGCGCCAGAATAAATGGCAATTTTATTTTCATTTTGGGTACGAATTTCTAACAAAATCGGCATAACAATCGCTTCAGAACGGGCTTTTTCACTCGTATAAGCTACAGCAATCGACCTTTTGAGGGTTTCTTGCAGCCAGTCGCTGGGCATCTTTGCTACGATTTTGTCAAACAAAGGTTGAATATGGCTCGTTAGCCCAAAGGTTTCTTTCAAATTCATTAAGGAAAACTTGCTGTAAGCCATGTTTAAAATAGATGTATTGAGTTGTGCAGAGAAATCTGTTTCCTTTAAACAGGTCATTTCTTCAAGAAATGACATCTTTAAAGGAAAGTTTATCCCGTTCAAAGTATAACACACAAAGGTAGGGAGAATATGCCTTGATTTAGCAGAAGATTCGTATTTTTATAATGCTAAGGACAACATGCGCAAAAAAGGCTGGCATTTATTCATGTCCAAGCTATAATAATCAAAGCCAATATGAATATGTTGATAATAAAGTGGGCGATGTTGTGCATAGTATTTTTCGCTCTGAATTGCCCATGCTTTTTCACCGATTTGAGTCGCCAAAAACCATTTTTCTAACAATCTGCCAGCCCTGCCATTTCCGTCCATAAAAGGATGGATTTTTTCAAATAAAAGATGAATTTGTGCAGCATAATAAAACACTTCTTCTACGGTTAAAGGTATTGTATTCAAATATAAAATATCTGCAAATAACTTAGTACATTCTGCCTGTACAAATTCGGCTTCTACTGCCATATACTCTATTTTTCCTTCGCTAAAAATCCCTACTTGCTGATTTCGCCACTTTCCTCTTTGGCTTGCAAAGGACAATATATGACGGCTGAGAAGTTTATGGGTTTGTAAGAAATGCTTTTCCGTTAATTCATGCGTCATTGCATAATTGTATGCTGCTACCAAATCATCTATTTCTGCCATTTCTTTGGGTTTAGCCTTGATTTTGAAGTACTTATTTTTCAAATACGTATCTATATCTATGCTATTTCCTTCAATATTGGCAGAATAAGTGGCAGCACTTTGAACATAATATTCAAAGTCTGCGGCAGAATGTGTGGTTTTTATGCGTTTATTTTCCAATATTTCTGCGATATTTATCTCCAATTGTGAAAGATATTCGGAGAAATGTATCGGCGAAAGTAGCTGCATAAGTAAATGATTATTACAGATGACAAGATTTTTATTTTTTTGACAAGATTGACAAGATTAACAAGATAAGAAAATGAATAGCATTTTTCATTTTTCAGCACGCAGATTTTCGCAGATGTATTGTTTTCATTTCTTATTTTTCATTTCTCATTTACCTCACAATCTTCATCTCATTCAACAGATAACCTGCCCCTGCATATTTGTCGATAACAAACAGCACATAGCGAATATCTGCCGTAATATTGCGGCATTGTGTTACGTCATAATTCACATCGGACATGGTGCTTTCCCAACATCTGTCGAAATTGATGCCGATAAGTTCGCCATTTCCATTGATGACAGGGCTGCCCGAATTGCCGCCTGTTGTGTGATTGGAAGCAAGAAAACAAGTATGCAGTTCGCCATCTTTTGCAGCATACTGCCCAAAATCTTTCTTCTGTTCAAAGCCTTGCAAACGGCTATCCATTTGATAGTCAAAGTTTTGAGGCTCGGATTCTTGCTTGGCAGCCATGCCTGTCAAAGTCGTAAAATAGGTGTATTTCACGCCGTCATCAGGCGAAAAACCTTCTACTTTTCCATACGTGAGGCGCAACGTACTATTGGCATCAGGATAAAATACCCGTTTTGTCATCACCTCCCGTTGCGCCTTCATATAGGCACGATTGAGGGAATCAATTTTTGCTTCCGCCACTTTGAAAGGGACATCAACATTCGGTACATACCAATCCATCATGCCTTTCATAAGGGAAAAAGCAGGGTCTTTTTTGATTTTTTCTCCTTCCATTTTGCCCAAAGCCGCCATAAAACGCGCTCTATCTGTAAACATAGAAGTCGCAAAATAATGGTCTAAATATTTGTTCCAATCGCCTTTGTACTGCGTTTCCAATGCCTTAAACATAGGCGGACGCTGCTTTTCTGGCACCGTTTTGAGGTACATAGCAATCAAAGACGACATCACTTTTCTATCTACGCGGGCATCATAATCTTTGAAAAACTCTTCCGTAGCTACGCGATATTTATTTACGTCTATGTCATCTTTTTGGGTCAAAAGGGGTTCTATTCCACGCGAAAGCTGCACACTTTCAAAGGCAGAAAACATTTCAAAATAGCTCACTTGCGCTGTTTTGAGGTCGTTATAAGTGGTCTCATACACGCTTTTCAAATTATCCAAAATCAGCCCATAATTTTTGCCGTCTTGGGCAGAAAACTTTGTAAATTCTGCCTCATAATACTGTTTTTTCATCAAAGCATCTGTTTTTTTCAAACCCTTTACTTCGCCTTTCCACTTTTTCCAGCCATTGGCAATTCCTGCATATTTGGAGGCATATTTTATGCGAATGGTATCATTTTTGCGCATTTCGTCTTTGATGAGCGCAAGGCGGGTTTCACGAATGCTGACACGAATCGGGTCTTCTATGGTCATCAAATTGGACAAAGCAGCAGAACTTAGGTATTCTTGTGTCCTTCCCGGAAAACCGAAAACCATGGTAAAATCGTCTTGCTCCACGCCTTTGAGGGAAACAGGAAAGAAAGAACGGGGCTTGAAAGGCACATTTTCGGGCGAATATTCGGCAGGTTTTCCATTTTTATCGGCATAAATACGAAAAACGGAAAAATCGGCGGTATGACGAGGCCAAACCCAATTGTCGGTATCTCCGCCAAAATTGCCAATCGCTTGCGGAGGCGCACCAACCATTCGCACGTCATTGTAGGTTTCTACGACAAATAAATAATATTCATTTCCGTAATAAAACGGGCGAATCATCACATTTTGATAACTTTCTTTCGTGGTTTTGGCAGAAAGGGTGGCTACATTTTCGGAAATGGTAGCTTTTCGTTGTGCCTCGGTCATTTTTGCGGTAACTCCTGCCATGATTTTCTGGGTTACGTCTTCCATACGAATGATAAACGTAACCGAAAGCCCTGGATTCGTAAGTTCTTCTTGGCGGTTTTTTGCCCAAAAACCTTTGGAAATATAGTCATTTTCAATGCTGCTATGCGACTGAATTTGGTCAAATCCGCAGTGATGATTGGTTAATAACAATCCTTCGCCCGAAATGAGTTCGGCAGTACAGCCGCCTCCAAATAGGCAAACGGCATCTTTCATGCTCGATTTATTGACGGAATAAATGTCTTCTGCGGTGAGTTTGAAGCCCGCCGCCTGCATATCGCCTTCTATGCCTTTGAGCAATAGGGGCAGCCACATACCTTCGTCAGCTCGTAGAGAAATGGCGGTCAATGAAAGTAGAAAAATGGAAAATAATTTCTTCATATTGTTTTTGTCTAATAGATGAGGCGGGGGAGTTTAGCCCGCCTTGCCAATCGTACACAAAGGTAGGGAAAAAGAGGGAAATGTGGCAAAAAAATCCTGCGCTCTCTCTTAGAAACAAAAATAAAATAACTTGCTATTTTTCTCACCACTAAGGCACGAAGAAGCACGAAGCAATAGGGTAAAAGAAGACAACTAAGTCACACTTTTTTTTTCTTAGTTTTCTTCGTGCCCTAGGGGTAAATGATGATTTTATTCTTTTCGTGTTCCTTAGGAACGAATAGTAAATAAGTTCCCAATTTTATCGTAATTTTTGTAGAAGGCATTTGCCCCCCCGCCCCCCTGAAGGCTAATCTTGCAACAGAAATTTACGAGGAGTTATTAATATGAAATCCGAAAGAAACGAATTGTAAATCATATATTGCTTTCGCCATTTTTTTATTTC
>JAYUZN010000469.1:0-2436 GCA_043751755.1 Bacteroidota bacterium
TCCTTTATATTTGGTCTTAAAAATATCCAAAAGTTCTTGCTCCAAAAACTCTACAGGGCGTGTAAAATCCACAGCCTTATGCAAATCAGGCATAAAAAACGCTGTAAAATCCTCAAAAAACTCTCCTATAATTTCCTTCCAATGAGAATCGTAATCTATTCTTAATATTTCTTCGTCAATTTCGGGCATTGCTGTTAATTTTTGATTGTATAATGATAACAACTATAATTGCGGATAAAACCTCACTCATTGAAAGTGATTTCTTTGCATATCTGCAATAATTTGATATTCCTGATGGTTTAAATTTGCAGGTTTTACGGCTGCATATTCTTCAAACAAGTCAATGATGCGTTTTTGATACAGATTTATTTTGTCCATAATACCCGATACATGTCAGTTGAATAATTGTAAAAATGTCGTAATCCCCTTTAGTATCTCTGCATTTAGATTGAAAATATCTTTTCCACGTACATTTATGTCTTTCGTTTCGCCTCTCTTATTTGTTTGTGTTTTGCCTGTCCATATTCCTTTCCAATCAGTTGTCGTTTCATTTCTATCGCCTTTTTTGAGGGTATCAAATCTTTTGTAAAAGTCCACCCATAGTTTTGTCATTTCTTTTTCGGTAATATCTCCTTGTTTCCCTTTTTCGGCTATTTTTTTCCCTTTTTGCAAAAAACAACTTTTCCAGCCTTCTAACAAGCAATCTGCAAAAGTCGCATCTTGAGTAGCTATCGCTTTCAAAACCGTTTCTAATTCGCCATTTCCCGCTACATTTGTGAAATAACAAGCGATTTGAAGGGTAATTAAGTCATCTTTTTTAGCTGAAATAAACGTTCCTACAGAAGTTATTTCTTGAGTTAATTCTTGGATTGAACAACTCTCTGCCGCCTTTTTCAAACACTTATTTACCAAATCTATCCGCTCTTTTTCTGTACTATTGTACTATTGTCCATATCTAAGAGAATCCCGATTTTTGAAACTCCTCGTGTTGTAAAAGCATCTTCGATTTTTGTAGTTAATTGTTTCTCATCTAAACTACTATGTCGAAACTCATCTATTCTACAAACCTCTGTTTCAGCATTAATCGTTTGAGAAACCAAAGCCTCCACAAAATATTGGTCATTTTCACTTTCTACAATTAAAATATTCATGTTTATTCGCCTCTTAATGGTTTGTTATAGAAAAGTTTATTTTCTACTGCTGTTAATGGAATTTTATTTATGGTAATTTCGTTACTTATTTCATGTCTTGCCATTTCAAAATATCGGGCATCTGCACTAAACTCCTCTTTTAATCCCACATTTTTGAAGGCTGTTATCATTTCTGCGCTATGTGTAGTCGCAAAAACCTGCACATCAAAGGCTTGTGCTAACTTAAATAACATCTCCCATAGCTTTTCCTGATTTGTATGATGAATCCCATTTTCGATTTCATCGATGAGTATAACACTATTTTTATTGTTGATAATGCGCAAAATAAAATCAGCCACTTTATTCATTGCATCTCCAAAGAGGGTTAATGGTACCGAGTTTTCTCCTTTTCTTTTCACGTAAATTGCCGGTTTGCCAATACTTAATGTTTCAACTTTTTCAATATTATCATCAATAAGTTGAAAAGCGGTTAAAAGAATATCACTGTTTCCTGCTAATTTTGAGGTATCGAATAATGTTGCTAAACGTTCGCTTGATGCTCTCGAGTTGGCAGGGATGAGGTTTGTACTCTGAAAATGATACTTTATTCCTTTGGGAGCTGCGAGTCCATTAGATGCCGCCACAAAAATAGGTGCATTGACTTTTTGATTTTCCTTTAAGGTGTTGATGTGAAGTACCGATTTTAGGGTATTGTTAGTTGATAGACTTTCTGAAAAAGCTAAAAGTTCATCATCTTGTTTGTCTTTATCCATCAAAGCCATAAAATCTTCTACAGTGTCATCACAATATAATTCTATAGATATATCCTGAGAAATTTCTTGTATTGTGATTTTATTAGTTTTAAGCTGATTGTAGAATAGATTGTCCCAAGTCCTTTGTGGAATACTTTTTATGAAATCAACGCCTATCCCTCTAATATTTAATAGCGTAAAAATAGTCTGCGTATTCGGTTCATTCAACAGCAACAAAGCCTCTAACAAAGCCGTTTTTCCAGCATTGTTTTTGCCTCCCAGCAGATTTATTCGCGAAAAATCTTTGCCAGTAGTATGTTGAAAACACCTAAAATTATGTATATCAATATTTGTAATCATGTTTGTTGTTTGTTAATTCTCCTTTTCACTCAATATTCACCTTTAAATTCCCATCTTCTTCATTTGCCAAAAGTGGAAACGTTATAGAAAGCACACCATTGTCAAACTTGGCTTTGATGCCTTCGAGCTGCACATTGAGGGGCAGGTCGAAGCTGCGCAGAAAGTCGCCAAATCTGCGGCTGTGATGCTGATAT
>JAYUZN010000470.1:0-21147 GCA_043751755.1 Bacteroidota bacterium
ATTATGCGTATCAAATCTATCACAATAGAAGGCTTGTTTGGCATGTTTACGCATGTCATTCCTTTGAATCAAAAGGAACATATTACCATTCTCTATGGAATGAATGGTATGGGGAAAACCATGATTTTTCGGATAATGGATTGTTTTTTTCTAAGAAAAATGGAGGAACTTGTAAAATTGCCTTTTCATACATTTACGATAGTATTTGAGCAAAAAACGATTTCTGTTGAAAATACAGAAAATGGGTATGCTATTTATGATAATGGGGAAAAAGTACGTCATTTATCTGAATTATTTTCAAAAGAAAATTTTAATACCAAAACCTTAGAAAATATATATCCCTATTTGATTGAAACACAAAGATTACTCAATCTTGGTACAGAAAATAACCATGCTATTATTGAACATGCCAAAGAGTTAGCCCAAAAAATTCAAAACCTCAAACAGGAAAGTGATAAACGGTCTAATTCTCTAAGGGTAAATTTAGTAGAAAGGGTCGCAAATGGGCAAATAAATACAGGATATTCGGGAGAAAAATTGGCGGAAGAAATCGAGAAATTAAATAAAAGAGTCGAAGAATTGAAAGCTGTAGGCTTGATAGAAAAAGATTTCAAAGGCTATTCATGGAAAACAGAAAATGTAAATGAGATTCAACGGGCGATTTTTTCTGTAAATATTCAAGATACTGTACAAATTTTGGCAGCTTTTGATGAGATTTACCCTAAATTGGCATTATTTGTTGAAATATTAAATGCAAGAAGATTAGTTTTTAAAGATATTTTGATAGATGAAAAAGAAGGTTTTATTATTATCAATGAAAATAACAAAAAATTGCTACTAACAGAACTTTCTTCTGGAGAACAGCATGAAATTATTTTGTTATATCTGATGTTATTTGAAATCCCTGAAAATGCTTTGATAATGATAGACGAACCCGAAATTTCGTTGCATATTGATTGGCAGGCAGATTTTGTGAATGATTTGACAGAGATAATTGAATTGCGAGGCTTTAATGTTATATTAGCTACCCATTCGCCCGATATTGTAAATGGACGTTCTGAACTTACTGTTTCGCTCAACAAACAAGAAAAACAAATGTATGCTAACTGATATAAACGAACCAAGGATAGAAAGAATCGCTCAAAAAATAAAAATGTCTTTGGATAATGCCCCTTTTTGTATAGGGATATTAGTGGAATCTCATAAAGATGAAGTCATTTTTCGTAAGTTTTTTGACACACAAAAGTGCCGCTTTTACCCGCAAGGAGGCAAATACAAACTATTATCTGTATTAGAAATGCTTAATCAAAGCATAAAAAGGAATGTTATCGGCATTATAGACGCTGATTTTCGCCGCATCCTCGGAACGATTACAGAATTTGAAAACCTATTTTTGACGGATAAACATGACGTAGAATTGATGATGATGTTTTCGGAAGCTTGGCAAAATATGGTAAATCAATATGTGAATCTCGAAAAATTGGCAGATTTTGAACAGGAAAAAAAAGATACTTTACTCAATATTCTGTTAGATATTGCTTTTCCTTTGTCTTGCTTGAGATGGCTAAGAGAAGATAAAAAATTAGACAACATACAATTTCGCCGTTCTAGCGATAAAGAAATTAAATACCTAAAATATCAAGATTTTTTAGCTGAAAAAACGTTGATAATCAATGAACAAGCCTTGGTTCGTGCAGTAGAAAACATGTCGAATCAAGCTCATTTTTTCACAAAAAACCCACAATATATAAGCGATTGGAAACAATATCAAACGGAAACTTGGGACTTAGGAGAGTTTTCAAATGGTCATGACATCTTGCATATTCTCAGCATTGCTTTGCAAAAAGTAATTAGTAACCGCGCAAATACAGGAAAAATTGAGGCTGATACATTAGCACAGATATTAAGTGTTTCTTATCGCTTTTCCGATTTCCAACAAACACAACTCTATAAAAGCCTATTATTTTGGCAAAATCAACAGACTTTATCCATTCTCAAATATTCATGAAAAAAACCATCATATCTTGTTTTCTATTCATTAACATAGCCGTTTTTGCACAAAAAAACGACTTTGCGGCTATGGAAAAATTTGCGCAAACCATTACCCCTGCCGATTTGCGGGCGCATCTCACCTTTCTCGCAGATGACGAACTCGAAGGGCGGGAAACAGGCACGCGTGGGCAGCGAGTAGCAGGCTTGTATATCGCCTCTCAATTTATGAAAATGGGCTTGCGGGCAGGCAATATTCCCCAAAAATCCTATTTTCAGCCCTACAAAGTGAGAGATATTGCGTTGGAAGATGGGAAGGTTGTGCTGGGCAAAACGACTTTTACTTATGCAAAAGAGTATTTTTGTTCTCGTGTAGGGGCTGCTCCTACGACTTTGGAAGGAGAATGGGAATTTGCAGGTTTTGGCTATCAAGACGAGAAAAAAGATTACCTTAAAGCCTTGACTATCAAGGATAAAAACGTAGTAGCTTTGCTGGGAGGTGCAGGCTTTGAAGACAAAGATTTGCGGGAGGAAATCGGCATTATTCGCAAAAAAACGATGGAAAAAGGGGCAAAATCCTTGTGGCTTATTTTTCCTGACGATATCTATAATCAACTTAGCAAATATGCAGAGACTTCTGCGATAGCCCTTTCTGATGATGCGCCGACTTTTGCGATGTTTTTTGCTAATGAAAAAATGGGAGATGCCTTGTTGAAGCAAAGTAAATCTTCGGTTCAAAAAGCGAATGAATTGTACAAAAAGGCTGATAATGAACAGATTGACGCAAGCACTTGGAAGGTAAACTATTCGCTCAAAAAAGCGGAAAAAAACCAATTCGCCTCAAATGTCTTGGCATATTTGGAAGGAACAGACAAAAAACAAGAAGTAATTGTCATAACAGCGCATTATGACCATTTGGGAATGAAGAAAAATGGCACTGTTTATAATGGAGCAGATGATGATGGTTCTGGCACAGTTTCGGTGTTAGAAATGGCAGAAGCCTTTCAAAAAGCCGCAGATGCGGGCTATCGTCCTCGTAGAAGCCTTTTATTTATGACCGTTTCGGGCGAAGAAAAAGGGCTTTGGGGGTCAGAATTTTATACAGACCACCCCATTTTTCCCCTCGAAAATACGGTAGCCGACCTGAATATAGACATGATTGGGCGCACAGATGAGTTTTTTGACGGAAAAAAAGATTCTGCAAGTTATGTGTATATGATTGGTTCTGACCGACTTAGCACAGATTTGGATTCTATCATTCGCCAACAAAATGACAAACTCTATCATTTTACTTTAGATTATCGCTACAACGACCCGAAAGACCCGAATAATTTTTATGAACGCAGCGACCATTACAATTTTGCCCGATATGGCGTGCCTGTCAATTTCTTTTTTACGGGGACACACGAGGACTATCACAAGCCTGAAGATGATATTGAGAAAATTAATTTTGAGAAAACAGCGAAAATTGCAAGATTGATTTTTGCAAGTGCTTGGGAATTGGCAAATCGGGAAAAACGGATAGTGGTGGATAAGAAATAAAACTTCTCACAGATATTTTGTGTATTTTTGTATTCATAATCTTGAAAAAAATAATGGCGATGAAAATAATTTTCCATTTTCTCAAAAAGCTAAAAAATAAACAATGGCAACACGTAACACAAAATCCTATTCAAAATTTACCTATAACGACTTGAAAGCCATAGGTTTACGCACAGTCGTAGTAGATTTATTTGCAGGGCAAAACATTCCGCCTGTGCAGCCGAGCGAAATATTGAAACAAGTGCTTGCAGAAGGGCAGGAATTTTCCTTAGATACCGAAAAAGCGAGGTCAGAGTTTATTATTGCGCCTGTTTTGAGGGAGGTATATATACGTAACAAAACCATTTTCTCCATATATTCGGGCTTCAATTTTGAGGTAGATAAAGAAAAAGGGTTACAAGGTTTTTGCGATTTTCTATTGGCAAAACTTCCCTACAATGTTATACCAGACAATCCTATTATTGCTGTAGTAGAGGCAAAGTTGAATGACCCGCTTAATGCAGCTATTCCGCAATGTGCCGCAGAGATGTATGCCGCTCGCCTTTGGAATCAAAAATACGAACAGCCACAACAAACGGTTTATGGCTGCATTACAACAGGCGAAAAGTGGCTTTTTTTGCGGCAAGAAGAAGGCATGATTATAGAGATAGACCGATACAGCTATGCCTTGACTTCTTTGGAAAAGGTATTGGGAATTTGGCAGCATATAATTAATCAGTTCAAATAAGGAAATGAAAAGCCCTGCCTCCCATTAACATTTTCTTCACATCTTTTATACAACATACAACATATTTTTATCGTACTTTTGTAAGCTAAAAAACACTATCTGCGAAAATCTGCGGTTTAATTTGCGAAAATCTGCGTGAAAATAAGAAAACTAAAAATGAATCGATTGAACTTTTTGTTTCTAACAATGCTCCTCATTGCCTGCTCTGCCCTTTCTGCCCAAAAACCTGCAAAAGGGAATTATGACCTCAAATTCAAAGTGAAGGGTTATACCTATCCCCATGCCTTGATTGCTTACTATTTTGGCGACAAACAATATGTTATAGACACCGTAAATTTGGGAACGGACGGCTACTATAACCTCAAAGGCGATTCGCTTATGCGAGGGGGGATTTATCTTTTTGCGATGGTCAAAGAAAAAAGAGACCCTAAAACGCCGCAAAAATTGGGATTTGAAGCCCTCAATTACTTTGAATTTTTGTTAGACCCCAAAGACAATCAGCAGTTTACGTTGGAAACAGATTCTGCGGATTTGGTCAAAAAAATGAAGGTAAAAGGCTCTAAACAAAATGAAATTTTTTACAAAGACATTGTTTTTATTTCTGAACAACGCGCAAAAGCAGAAGCCTTACAGCCTCTTATAAAGGAAACGGAAGGCAAGCCCGAAGAAAGAAAAGTCTTAGAAGCGAAGATGAAAGTCTTAGATACAGAGGTAAAAGCGGCACGCAAAAAAATAATGGACGAGAATCCGACTATGTTATATACAGCGATTTTGAAAGCTACTACTGAAGTTGAGATTCCAGAGCAGCCCAAAGAGGATACAACAAAGACCTTTCAATACCGCTTTTTCAAAAAACACTATTTTGACAATATAGATTTAGCAGATGATAGATTGTTGCGCACGCCTATTTTTGAAAGCAAAATCATCTATTATTTGGACAAAATGGTGATTCAGGCTCCAGATTCATTGGTAAAAGAGTGCAGAATGTTATTTGATGCTTCAAAGTCCAGCAAAGAAGTGTTTAAATACATGATTGTTACCTTGTTAAACAAATATGCAAACTCCAAAATCATGGGGCATGATGGCGTATATGCCTATATTGCAACGACTTACTACTGCTCTCCTGGCGGAAATATAAAGCCTGTTGCCATAACTTGGACGGACTCTGCACAATGCGCCAAAATCTGCGAAAGAGGTCAGAAAATATCGGGTATTTTGATAGGAAACCCTGCACCTCCTGTTACGATTCAGGCATTGAATGAAAAATGGGAGTCTTTGTATGACATCAAAGCAGATTATACCATTTTGTATATTTGGGATTATGACTGTGGACATTGCAAAAAAGTAACGCCAAAAGTGGTGCAAGTGGCTAAGGCTTACGCAGATGCGAAGAAAAAAGTGCAGTTTTATACAATAGAATCGAATGGCACAAGGGAAATTTGGAAGGAAAAAGTGAAGGAATATGGCTTGGATTTGCCCAATATTATCAACACCGCTGACCCTACACGTGCCTCAGGTTTTGACAAAAAATACGACATTTTGAGTACGCCTCGTATTTTGATTTTGGACAAAGACAAAAAGATTGTGGCAAAACATATTTCTGCCAAGCAACTTGATGAGTTGCTCAATCGCTTTATAAACGACAAAGAAGGTCCGATTGTGATTAAAGAGGACGATGACGAGCATAAAGAAGACGAAGAGAAACATGAGTAGTCGCAAAGGTTCGGTGGGTTTTTAAAACCCGCCGAACCTTTCTAAATATATTCCTTGCCTTTCTAAAAATATTCCCTATATTTGCAGGTAAATTACCTATTTTAACGCATGATGGCACTTCCAGCAGAAAAAATCTTCTATACACTTGACGAATATTTTTCGCTTACAGAACAAGAAGGAGAAGTTCGTTTTGAGTATTATTATGGCACAATCGTAGCCATGGCAGGTGGATTAGTGAGGCATAGCCTTGTTTCTACCAATGCACTTGGATTGTTATATAATCAATTACGCAAGCGAAAATGTACCCCCTACAATTCGGACACACGTTTGCGGGTAAATGATGAGATGTGGGTTTATCCTGATGTCATGGTTTCCTGCCATGACGAAGACCTCTCTGCGCGGCTTTATATAAAACACCCGTCTTTGATTATTGAAGTGTTATCGGATAGTACAAAAAAGGTAGATTACACGCTCAAAAAGCAACATTATTTCCAAATCCCTGATTTACAGTACTATATAATGATAGACCCCACGCAAATGTTTGTAGATGTGTATGAAAAAAAAGACACTTTTTGGGTAAACAGCGTTTATACAGAAGCGAATGATAAGATTTCTCTGCCTTTATTAGCCCTTGAATTGTTGGTAGAAGATTTGTACGAAAGAGTAACCTTTGAAGAGGAGTAGGCTTACCTTTGCGAACTTTGCGGTAAAATGAGAGATACTGGCTCTGATTTCTTTACAGCAGGTAAAAAATACTAAGTATGAGTGAGAAATAATCTAAACATATATTTTCGATATATCTTATTGATTATCATATATTTATATTAACTTTCAACTCTCAACTTATAACTTTCAACTACTTATCTTTGCCTTTCACAATCCAAATGATTTTGTTTCGACTACGCTCAACAACCATATCTGCCATGCAAAAACACATTTTCCTGTTCCTACTTCTTGCCAAAAGCCTTTTCTCATTTGCTCAAACCTTATATACTTATAACGTACCTGTGATTGAAAATGGGCAAACCCTCAAAAACCCCTACGCAGGAGGCGTAAATCAGCCGCAATTTTCGCCCATAGACTTCAATTTTGACGGCAATCAAGACCTTGTTATTTTCGATAAAAACGGCAATATTATTTTGCCTTTTGTCAATAACATAACAAATTGGCGCTGTGATGTCCAATATGCGGCAGCTTTTCCCCCTCTGCACGATTGGGTTTTGTTGCGGGATTACAACTGCGACGGCAAGGCAGATATTTTTACAGCAAGCCAATATTATGGCGGAATAGATGTGTTTCAAAATACTTCTACAAATGGAAATTTGAGTTTTTCGCAAGTTCCTATTGGACCCTTAATGTATGATAATGATACCATTAGAGTGGCTACTTCGGATATTCCTGCGATTATAGACATAGACAATGATGGAGATTTAGACATATTAACTTATGACACACAAGGTTGGTTTGTGCATTATTTCAAAAGCACTTCGCAAGAAAATGTAGGAAATTGTTCGCAACTTTCTTTCACTTCGGGCAGTGCTTGTTGGGGAAATTTCCGCGAAGATGGGCTAAATAACACAATAGCTTTGAATGTTACGTGCAAAACTGACCAAATTCTGCCTTCTTACGAACATGCAAGACATTCAGGCTCTTCGATTTGTGCGTATGATGAAGGTGGTGATGGCGACAAAGATTTATTGATAGGAGATATATCTTTTAACAATGTGGTTTCTTTGGGAAATGGCGGAGATTCCCTCAATGCAAACATGACTTTATACGAATATGAGTTTCCTGTAAGTGAGTCAAAGGTCGATTTATACACTTTTCCTGCTGCCTATTACCTTGATGTCGATTTTGACGGGAAAAATGATGTCCTTATTTCCCCAAATGCGAACGCTGCAAACTACGAAAATGTCATTTTTATGCAAAATATAGGAGATAATATTAATCATATTTTTGAGGAAAAAAGCCGCACATTTCTCCAAAATACAATGATAGATTGTGGTGCAGCAGCCCGCCCCATCTTTTTTGACTACGATTCCGATGGAAAATTAGACATTTTGATAGGAAATGACCGCTACAAAACGAGTGAAACAAGTGAATATACGGGTTTTACTTTATATAAAAATACAGGCACACTTTCACAGCCGCAATTTACCTTGATAGACAGAAATTATTTAGATTTAAAAACCCTATTTAACAGTTTGCCTACGGGGATTGGCAGTGCGCACCCTACTATAGGAGACTTGGACGGAGATGGAGATTTAGATATGTTAATCGGTGATTATGAGGGGAATATACACTTTTTGCGCAATGATGCAAGTGCCGGAAGCCCTGCCAATTTTGTCTTGGCACAAATCAATTATTTTGGCATAGACGTAGGCGCAATGGCAATGCCTCAACTCGTAGATTTGAACAAAGATGCAATGTTAGATTTGGTTATAGGCGAGCAAATGGGAAATATTAGCTATTTTCAAAATACAGGAACACCTACAAATCCCATTTTTTCTGCCGCTCCTAACACAGCTCTTTTGGGGGGAATAGATGTAAATCCTGTTTGCTGTCAAGGGTTTAGCGCACCTTATTTTTTCCAAAATGCAAGTGGAAATTTTGAGCTGCTTTTGGGAACAGAAAACGGCGTAATTTGGCATTACAACAACATTGACAATAATTTGACAGGCAATTTTACGCAACTTTCTACAAATTTTGGCAATATAACAGTAGGCATTAGAAGCACGATTTCAGGCGGAGATGTGAATAATGATGGCATAACCGACTATTTAGTAGGGAATATGAGAGGCGGAATAGGCTTTTATTCTTTGGCAAATATTTTTGTAGCCAATGAAACTGTGGTTTCTCCTATAAATTGGACGATTTTTCCCAATCCTACTACTCAAAAAGGCTGTAATATGCGGTTTGATTCCGAAAATGAAGGGGGAAAAATAAGCCTTTTTTCTAGGGAAGGAAAAGAAATTTATAGCCAACAAATTACTCCCAATACAAAAGAAATTTTCATAGAAGTTCCTCATTTACAAGCAGGTATGTATATTTGGAAATGGGGAAGAGAAGCCAAAAAGTGGCTTGTTTTTTGAGGAAGAGTTCACGCAGATTTTCGCAGATGAAAGCCGATTGCGCAGATATAAAACATGCTACATCTGCCAAAATCTGCGTTTATCTGCGTGATTATTTAAGCACTTTCGTAGTCCATACCTTATCTCCTGCCTCCATTTTGACCAAATACAAGCCATTTGCCCAGTTTTCTGTATAAATAAGCCTTGCATTATTTACCTTTTCTTTGAAAATAATTTGCCCTAAATCATTGAAAATAAGAATATTACCCGAATTGATTTCGTCAGGTATTGTCAAGGTCAGTTCAGAAGTAAAAGGATTCGGATAGGCAAAAAAGAGAGACATTTTTGGGGGCAAAATAGCAGTAGTTTGCGGAAATAACATATTGTCGCAATAAGGGTAACGCCCCATTTTTCCCAAATTGTCTGTAGCAGTTATAAAATATTGAAAACTCGTATTTCCGGCAGGAATGAGCCAAAAACCGCCAAAAACGCCATCATTTGCCTGTTCATCTTGATGCAAACCATCATCAAAAAGTGGTAAAGATTGGAAACCTGTATTATTCGGATTTATATACATTTCTGTTGCCAAAATATTTTGATTGTCTTCTGCTTTGAAATGATAAAATAAAGTATCTACCTTTTGCTTAACAAACACTTTACGAATGATAGGCGTAATGTCATTGTTTTGTAATTGAGAAATGGCATTATTCCTACGCGTTGTTATATAGGGTTTTAACCCATATGCTACTTGATTGCCTAATGCCTGTGCATAGGCATTTTGAAAGTCTGCAAAAGAGTAATTGTAATCTAAGGTGCGGAAAGAATCGGTTTGTGCGTAAGGCGAAATAAGGGCGAAAATCGAATCTATATGCGGAAATAAAGCACTTTCTTTGAAGGCTGTTTGTGTCCATTTTTGCAAAAAATAAGAAAATCTATCTTTGTACAAAGGGTTTGCCAATAATTTGGAATAAAGCGGACGGGATTCCGAAGCATCAGAAGGTTTCCATGTATAAATATTGC
Source organism: Bacteroidota bacterium (assembly GCA_043751755.1). Taxonomy (GTDB): domain Bacteria; phylum Bacteroidota; class Bacteroidia; order J057; family J057; genus JAAFHL01. The sequence goes on from JAYUZN010000470.1 coordinate 10,063, forward strand.
GTGTTCCCCAATCCTTTCCCAGCCAATCTATGCCCAAAGTATTGTCAATATCATAAGGCAAATACTCAAATTGCCCTGTTTTGAGATTGTGATAAAGATAAAAATTGTTTTTATTGTAAATAGAGCCGTCCCAATTTCCGTCTAAGACATCAAAAGCCATATATTCCAAATAGTCATTTACATTGAAAACCTTTTCCAATTCGCAAGCAAAATTCGTACTCTGTGTATTGTTAAGAACGTCTATAAAATGGGAAAAATCGCTATAATCGTCTATATCTTCGTTGATAGTTTGTTCATAAGCACGCCTCCCATTGTCCACAAATTTGTATAAATCTGGGTTTTGTCCCAAATAAGCCAAGTCCGCAGGATAGAGGCATTTGTACATATTTCCGTCATTATCGCCAAAACGTTTCTTGATGAAATTCTCATCAATATGCTCTACATTTATGTACAATCCATAATACGTATTATTTATATAAACTTCTACATGATTGGAACGTGGCGCAGGTAAAGCTACCTTTCGCAGCATATCCCAGCCTATTTTAGCGCGTATAACACAAGGGTCATTGTGTTCGCCATTGAGATTCATTTTTTCTAATCCATGATATTTTCTGCCTGTAACAAAGCTATTAAAGGAAACTCTGAAAGATTTTTTCGCAGCATTTCGAGAGGTATTTCCCCGCAAACGAAAACCTACATTATACATAGTATCTCTAACTACTTGATTGTCAAATATAAAAGTAGCCAAATATTCCTTATCGCTCCACACGTCTGCATAAATCGCTGCCAAAGAATCGGGGGAAATGAGAATATCCACACGAGGCACGAGGGAATCTACAAACACCTGCCCTCTGTCGGGAACGGCGGTTTGTGCAAAGAGAATTTTTGCGAAGAAAAGAACGAAGAAAAAGGGGATATTTTTCATGTTTTTCGGTTGTTTCAGCACGCAGATTTCCGCAGATGAAAGCAGATGTCGCAGATGTATAATTCTCAACTTTCAATTCTCAACTTTCAACTTCTTCTTCGGTTTTCGATATTCAGGCAAATCGTCTTCATATTTGATGAGATAAGTAAAAATCTCGATTTCATGTATCATTTCTCGTTTTACTTTCAAGTTTTTGGCATGAATTTTATGAATTTCTTGAGGAATAAAAACCAAATACACCGCCCTTGTCAAGCCCAAATGCTGCGCATAGTAGGCTAACTGCTCTTTTCCTTTGCGAAATTGCGCAAGGTGATAAAATATTTTCGTTTCTATCAACAACTCTTCATTTTGAATGGTGATAATTAAATCCGTTTTGCCCGAAGCTGCTTGCGCCTCTCGATACGATTTGCCTTCAACTGCAGCCAAAAAAGCTTGAATATACGTTTCAAACGCATATACCATAGCAGCTTCTGGGATAGATTTGAACTTTTGCGTAAGCTCATCTTTTTCTCGAAAAGGCTCAAATCCCCGTTTTTGAATGTATTTGTCAAAATCTCCAATAATTCTATCTATATTGAGCTGTCCTGAAATTGTAAAATAATTATCATATACAACAGAAGAAGAAATACGTTTTCCTTCGCCATTTGTATATGGATAAAAGGCTTCGTACAAGCGTTTTTTGTACAAAGGCACCCAGAAAGTTACCATTTTATCTATATCTTCCCGCACAACGCCATTTGTGTGCAGGATTTTGATAGCTTCTCGGTCTATTTTAAAAGGAATTTTAGTTTCTGTAAATAACAAAGTCTCTACAAAAGGGCGAAACTCGCTCGCTTTGTTGATAATATTTTCCACATTTTTGTCAATCGCCACATTCAAGTACCAATGTTCGACTTCAAGGTACATTTCGTAGGTAAAAACAGGGGCAGAAGGGTAGCGTTCTACCAATTCTTTGGCAAAACCATTGACAAGTCCCGGCTGATTTGCGGTGATTTCGCAGATTTTTGCCTTCACATTTTCCTCAAAAAGCTGCCCTGTTTCGTCTTCATGTTGCTTGAATAATTCGTAAGATTCGAGATTCGTAAAAAAAGGAACATTCAAATTTTCCGTAACATTGAAAGGACTTGCATGTTCTTTTACTACCCCTACAATGTTAGAAACGCCTACCAAAATGACAGATTTCAAGGCATGTTCCGCACGAGAATGATAGGCATTGCGAATTGCATGGAGAAATGAGCCAAAATAGGTTTCATTGATTCCTTCAACTTCGTCTATTATAAGGACAAATTTTTGGTCTTTGATTTTTACAATTTTTTCAAAAACATCTGCCATATCTAAGCCTTCAAAGTCTATTTCCCAAAACCTTGTCAAGTAAGAGGTAAGCGCACTCACAAAAGAATCTCGTTGCGCATCAATATAATTTTCAAAATTGATATGCGCAACTTTGTAGCCCAAATCCGTCAATTCCTCGGCTAATTGTCTAAAAAAAGTACTTTTTCCTGTCTGACGAGGTGCCCAAATCGTGAAATAACGGTCTTTTTTGACCAATTCAATGCCTTTTTGCATTTCGGGCTTGCGCACAAGTGTGTAGTGTTGTGCCGTAATATTAGGACCTGATGTATTAAATTCTCGCATAATTTTTCTTTTTGTCGCACAAAGATAGGAATAATGATTGAGTTTATTTTGCTATCTGTGAAAATCTGTGTTAATTCATTTCACTTTTCGCCCTTTCCAAGTATAACTTTGCACAAAATTGCCGATAATTCCAATGCTGGAAACGTAGGGAATATAGCTGATTTCAAGGCAGATAAAGGTAAAAAAGCTGAATTTTTGTCCAAAAAAATGACAGGCTTTACGCATAAGAGGAAAGTCAAAACATGTTTTTATTATAAATAAAAAAAATGCAAGAGAAAACATGTTTTTGTCCCAAAAGCCTAAGCAAAAAAGGACAGGAATCCCCAAAATAGCCAAGAAAAACAGGATTTGTGTTACATTGATGCTACGATTTTGGTAGGCTCTTGCCTTGCTTACCCATCGTACTCTCTGCCGCCAAAAACGCATAAATGCCTCTTGCACAAGCGTTTGTACAATCGCAGCCTGCGCAAAAGCATAATGAATTTCATATTTTTGCAAAGCATTTATTTTTTGCAATAACAATTCATCATCTCCAGAAGCCACTTTGTCTATGCCTTCAAATCCCTTTACTTCTTCAAAAACAGCCTTGCGAAACGCCAAATTTGCGCCATTGCACATATTCGGTTTCCCCAAATTCATTGCGCCGCCTCCCAACAGATTTAAGCCCATAAATTCCCAGATTTGTAATTGGCTAAATAGGTGATAATCATTGCTTACCAACTGAACAGGTCCCGAAACCAAAGCCGTTTTTTCTGTAAAAAATGACATAATAGTAGTCAGCCACTCCTTTCCTGCCCAACAATCTGCATCTGTTTGAAGGATAATTTCCCCTTTTGCTTGCAAAATTCCGTAGCTGATTGCGGCTTTTTTTCCTGCATTTTTTTCCAAAGAAAAAACCTTGAATTGTGGGAAGTTTTGGGCAATTTTTTGGGCAATTTTTGCTGTGTTATCTTCTGAAAAATCATTTACTAAAATAATTTCATACTTATCTGGAGGATAATTTTGTGCCAAAATCGAATGAATACATTTCTCTATATTTGGGGCTTCATTTCTTGCGGCAATGACCACACTCACAAAGGGAAAATAAGGAGAGGCTAAGGGAGGTGGGGCGTATGTTGCACGATATACGTAAATTACGTAATATAACATGCAGCTTGTGAAGAGAGAAGCGAAAAAAAAGGTCATATATTACTTTTTTTGAACGGAGCAAATTTTCCGCTGCTGGTGCAAGCGGACGCTCAATGCAGTCAGTTTAGAAAATGAATGAAATGAAAAGGAGAAAAATTATGATATTAATTGGCAAAATGTATCCCGTTTTGTTCCGGTTTATGGGCAAAAAGGCTCAAACCCACCCGCAAAAATGCAAGCATTTTTGCGACCCTCCCAAGAGGGCAATATATTGAGTCTGCGACTCAATATATTGCCCTCTTGGGAGGGCTGTTTTTGTCGCAAGACAAAAACGGGTGGGTAAAAACGGAAAATTTGCCTCAAATTTGTAAATCTTCCAGTCATAAAACCTCATTGTTAAATTATCAGAAATCTAAACTGACTACATTGAGCGGAAGCTTGCGGCAGCGAGGGGCGTGAGATGCGTTTATAGGTAGGTACATGGCTCGTCATGTACTACCTCAATATTTCATTCCCAAATTCTGGAAAGTAAATGCCCAAATATCCGCCCATTCCTCTATGACTTTTGTCGTAGATTTACCTGCACCATGCCCTGCTGCGGTCTCTATCCGAATCATCACAGGCGCGTCTCCCGCATGTGCGTATTGCAGTTGCGCAGCAAATTTGAATGAATGATACGGTACAACTCGGTCATCATGGTCGGCAGTTGTTACCAAAGTCGCAGGGTATTTTACGCCTTTTTTCAAGTTGTGATACGGCGAATAGCGATACAAATTATTAAACTGCGCTATGTTCGCTTCAGAACTGCCATATTCAGGCACCCAAGCATGTCCAATTGTAAATTTATGAAAACGTAACATGTCCAAAACACCTACTCCAGGCAATGCAACTTTATATAAATCAGGTCTTTGCGTCATACAAGCCCCTACTAATAAGCCGCCATTTGAACGCCCAGAAATGGCTAATTTGCCGCTTGAAGTATATTGTTCTTTGATTAAATACTCCGCTGCACCCATAAAATCGTCAAACACATTTTGCTTTTTTTCTAACATACCTGCTTTGTGCCATGCGTCCCCATACTCGCCGCCCCCTCGCAAATTGACCGAAGCATAGATACCACCTGCCTCCAAAAAAGGCAAAATAGAAGGATTGAAACTCGGTAACACGCTGATATTGAAGCCGCCATATCCATACAGATAGGTAGGGTTGTTGCCGTCCAAGTTCATGCCTTTTTTGTACGTAACAAACATAGGAATTTTTGTGCCATCTTTGCTCGTAAAAAATACCTGTTTCGTTTCATAATTTTCAAAAGGAAATTTTACCTGTGCTTTCCAATACACTTCTGCACTATGCGTATGTATGTTATATTTGTAAATTGTCGTAGGTTGAACAAAAGAGGTAAAAGAGAAAAAAGTAATCGAATCTTCTCTATGTCCCCCAAAACCGCCCACAGAACCCAATCCCGGCAAAGCCACATCATAGACAAAAGCCCCCGTTTTGAGGTTGTAAACCTTTACTTGATGTTTGGCATCTATCATATACGTTATAAATAACTCCTCTCCGAGCAAACTCGCGCCCTGAATTGTGCCTTCGCCTTCAGGAACAATCACGCGCCAATTCTTTTCTTCAGACTTTTTTGGGTCAATTTTCACAATTCTGCGTTTTGCAGCTCCTTTATCAGTTATAAAAATCAGGGTTTCGCCCTCATTGTCTATAAAGCCAAAATAATTGTCAAAACTCGGAATCAAGGGCGTAATTGCAGATTCGGGTTTGCCGAGATTTTTGTAATGAATGGCAGAATTGTCCGTAGCACCTTTTGTTAGATACACCAATAAATGTTTTTCATCTTCGCTCACAGTCGTTCCCAAGCCCATCATCGGGTCTTGCGGATAGTCAAAAATCATTTTATCTTCGGCTTGCGGCTTGCCGATTTCGTGATAATAAATTTTAGGATTAATGTTTTGTCCAGCATCTTTATCATTTTTGGGCTGCGGGTATTTGGTATAATAAAAGCCATTTCCCTGCCAATCTGCCCCCGAAAACTTTATCCATTTTAGCTCATCTGCCTGTTTTTTGCCTGTTTCTACGTCCATTACAAAAAACTCATTCCAATCCGAACCTGCCTTAGAAAGCCCATACGCCATCAATTTTCCATCTTTTGAAAAAGAAGTCGCTGCGAGTGCCGTAGTCCCATCTGTCGAAAGAGTGTTCGGGTCAAGAAAAGATTTTGGCGCACCTGTCAAGCCTTTTTGCAGATACATGACAGCCTGATTTTGCAAACCATCATTTTTGCTAAAAAAGTAGTTTTCGCCCTCTCTATACGGCGCGCCTTGACGAGGATAATTCCAAATTTCCTTCAATCTGCCCGCCAATTTATCTCGAAAAGGAATGGTTTTCAAGTAGTTCTGCGTTACTTCATTTTCCGAAATAACCCATTTTTTCACGTCTTCATTGTCTTCATATTCGAGCCAGCGATAGGGGTCTTCTATCATACTGCCAAAATATTGTTCTGCCACTGTCCCTCTATGTGCTACGGGATAGGTGCTTTCGGTTTCGGTTGAGTCGTTTTTACAACTGTTGAACATTACACTAATTGATAAAGTGCTGTAAATAAAGTATTTATTTTTAAACATATTTGGAAATGAGAAAGAAAAAATGAAAAATGAAAAATGAGAAATTACTGCGCTGAACCTTACCTTCTTATTCCTTCCTTCTCTCATCTGCGACATCTGCTTTTATTTGCGCAAATCTGCGAGACAAATTCGAGATATTAATACACCCTTTTGAGAACCACATATTTTTTACATACGCCAAATTTCGTAGGCTTTTTCTGCCTGTATATGCAACATTTTCAAGCCATTATAGCTATTCGCTTTTTGGGCTTTACTTTTTTGCAAAAATACAGTTTCTAAAGGATTATAAACCAAATCCATTATATAATGATTTTCGGATAATTGGTAGTATGGAATATCTGGAAAAGTTGTTGTATTGGGGTACATGCCCAATGGCGTTGTGTTGATTATAATTGAGAAGTTTGAGAGGTCTTTTTTTGCCAAATCTGTATATAAAAAAACATTTTCTGCTTGCGAAAAACGGGAAACAAAATGATATTTCCATTTCGGAAAATACGTTTTGAACACATATTCCACTGCCAAAGAAGCTCCACCAGTCCCCAAAATTAAGGCATTTATAGGGATTTCCTGCATTTCTATAGGAATAAAAGCTAAAATACTTTCATAAAATCCGTAAATGTCTGTATTATAGCCTTTTGTATTTCCATTTGGCAAAAAAGAAAGGGTGTTCACTGCGCCAACTGCCACCGCTTCTGCCGAAATTTCGTCCAAAAAAGGCATAATTTCCTTTTTGTACGGAATGGTAACATTTAAGCCTTTCAAACTTGGATATTTTTCTTTCAAAAAAACAAAGTCCTGAATATCAGCTATTTCAAATAAATGATAAGCTGCATTTATCTGTTCTTTTTCAAATTTTGCTGTAAAATATTTTTGAGAAAAACTATGTGAAAGGCTTTTGCCTATGAGTCCGTAAATGGTCATAAAGTAGTTGGGAGTTGGGAGTTGAGAGTTGAGAGTTGAGAGTTGAGAGTTGAAAATGATGTTTTTTTCCTTATTCCTTCCTTCCTTATTCCTTCCTTCCTTCCTTCCTTATTCCTTCCCTTCCCCCGCAATCCATCCTGTGGTCCAAGCTGCTTGAAAATTAAATCCGCCCGTAATTGCATCAATATCAATCACTTCCCCACAAAAATACACGTTTTTATACTTTTTGCTTTGCATGGTTTTGAAGTCGATTTCCTTTCTTTCCACGCCTCCACAAGTTACAAATTCCTCTTTGAAGGCACTTTTTCCCGTTACTTCAAACATGGCGGCGGTCAAATTTTCCGTTAAGGCTTGAAGCTGTTTTTTGGACGTATCTGCCCAAACCAAAGTGTCTGAAATGCCCGAAGCTGCTACCATTTTTTTCCAAAAACGGGTAGGCAAATCCAATAAAGTATTGCTGGAAACTTGTTTTTTGGGCGATTTTTCTTTGAAAGAAAGGAAAAAAGCCTTCAAAGATTCGGGATTATATTTCGGCAAAAAGTTGATTTTCAAGGAAAAATGATAGCCTTTTTCATGCAAAATCCTTGCTCCCCACGCCGACAAGCGCAAAATCGCAGGCGCGCTCAAGCCCCAATGTGTGATGAGTAAAGCCCCTTTTTCCTCCAATTTTGTGCCTTCCACATTTGCCACGACTTCGTCAAAAGAAATGCCTTCCAAATCCGTCAAACGCTCATCTTTTATCTGAAACGTAAACAAAGACGGCACAGGTTCCACAATATTATGTCCCAATTCTCGCAGCATTTCCCACATCTGCCCGCTACTTCCTGTGGCAATAATGAGCTTATCCGCAGGAAAGGTGTGCTTATGAGAAGTGAGCATAAAAGTCTCTGTTTCAGGCAGATAAGTAATTTTTTTGAGGGCAGAACCTGTCAAAATATGAACCTTTAATTTCATTGCCTCTTTCCACAAACAATCTATAATGGTTTTGGAACTATCCGAAACAGGAAACATGCGATTATCCGCCTCCGTTTTGAGTTTTACGCCACGACTTTGAAACCAATCTATCGTATCTTGGACATCAAAACGCTGAAACACACTCATAAGTTCCTTTTGCCCGCGCGGATAATTTTTCACTAAGTCTTTGATTTCAAGGCAATTATGTGTTACATTGCAACGCCCACCTCCCGAAATCTCCACTTTAGCAAGGACTTTGGTTTGTCGTTCCAAAATCGTAACTTCGTGCGTAGGATAGAGAGATTTATGTCGAATGGCAGCAAAAAAGCCTGCCGCGCCGCCGCCAATTATGTATATGTTCATTTTTGATTTTTTAATCTCTCTGCGAAAGGAGTGCCATGCACCAAAACAAATTCATCAACAGCCTTTTGATTCAGTTTTCCATTGAGTATCAAGTTGTTAGCAATGATTACTTTGGCAATACTTTTGGGACTTATGGCAAAAAAATCCATTTCTGCTCTTTGTTTTGTCTCCAAAAATAGGTACTCATAATATCTGACTGTGCCATTTGGATTGCTTCTGCTGATTTCCGAAGGAGAAGTAAAATCTTTGTAATTGACTCTAATAACCTTGTTGTTGTCTGCGTCAAAGGCTTCAAAATGGCAATCTACTTCAAAGCCGCAATTTTCTCTTGTGAGGCGAAAAACGGCTTGCCCATCAATCGTTACTTGATTGCTTTTTTTGTCATGCTCGATTTTTTGGGCTTGCAAGCACAAACAAGCAATGAATAAGCCGAAAGTTAAAAATGTTTTTTTCATGTATTGTTTTGTGTTATATCTTTTTCAGCGTGGCGCATTTTTGGAAAGTGCGCCACGCTTACTGATGACTGCTCATTGCTCACTGAAATAGTCTTGTCTATACACAGCCTTCAAAATTTTTCCTGTAAAAGGAGTGTAAAGGCTTGGAATAGAATCATTTATGTTTTGTTGATAGAAATTATTGTTAGCTTGAAAAAAGGCATTACTTTGAAAAAAATCCATTTCAAGATGCGAAATAGAATCTCTTTGCGCAAAAAGCGGAACATTATTTAAGATTAATTTGCCTTTATTTAAGATACAATTTCCCTCTGTTTCTGTCCCAAAAACGACTCTATTGTACGGAGAATAGGTAATTTGTTGATAGGTTTTGCGCAAATTGGTGCGAATAGCATTCTCAAAAATATTTATATTTGCTTCAAACAAGGTATCATTTCCCACAGAATTGACAAAAATAGCTACAGGAGTCGCCTGCAAATGCGTTATGTTATGGCGGAAAATAATTGTATTTCTCAAAGCAATTGCCTGTTCATCATAGACCTCAATCTCATTTTCTTCGGCAACATAGAACTTTTCAAACTTATATAAAATATGACTCGGCTTTTTGCTTATTGTTTTGATAGCTTCAACCTTTCCATTTTTTTTATTCATAAACAGCAGTTTATTATTAACACTGTCTCCCACCAACACATATTTGTCGCCAACTCCCAAGATATGGGGAATCACATTTTCCGTAGGATAGCCTTTTATATCTCTGCTATTTTTGCCATAAAAAGTGCCTATAACACGATTATCTGAAATATCAGACACCCAATAAGCATTATTTTCTCCACAAATATCCCCAATTTTTCCCACTTCTGTGCTTGCCCAATTCGGATTTATTTTATCTTTTGAGAAAGAAATAATATGTTTTTCTCCATTCATTTCCTGCGCCAAAAAATAATTTTCCGCCGTAACCATACGAAAGTTCGTATCATTTCGGTCGCAAGCCATGAGCAGGCAGAAATATAGTATAAACAGGCTTTTAAGTATTTTTGTCATCTATTTCTTTTTTTACGTTCAAGACAAACTCAATGCTTACGTTTAAAGTTTCTGCGATTTCTGCTATGTCCAACTTCCAGATGCGTAATAGCTTTTTCGCTTTTTCTGTTTTTATTTCCGTAGTAACTTCTGTAGTCACTTCCGCTGTCACTATTTCTGTTACTACTTTAGTTACCTCCCTCGTAACTTTCCGCTTCTCCTTTCTTTCAAGTGCCTTTGTCTCCCTTTTCCACTCCTCATTTATGGCAATTCAAACATACGACCACAACAACTGCACACTTCCGCATGATGCAGCACTATCGCATCAGGAGCGGACACGCGTTCCAAGGTATGACCCGCATGACCCTTCTACTCCCCAATTTTGCCACCCAGAATTTTCGGCAGCGCAGGCTTTTTCGTTAACCCATCACTACTCGGCGGCTTGCTGCTATTTTGGCTATTCAAGCCCAAACGACAACGTAACGCCGCATTTTCTGTCCGTAACGCCCTATTTTCTGCCTTGAGCAGAGTATTTTCTGCCTCTAAGTCCGCTAGACGAAGAAGCACTTCTGATAATAATGCCTGTAGCAACAATATGTCATCAGGTAATTCTTTCATATCACAAAATTACACTTTTTTCTTAATAAAACTAAATTTAGCTATTTTTTCCCTACTTTTGGCGAAGTACCTGAATAGTTACCAAAAATGAAACAATATGCCATGAAATTTGCCGTAGAATAAACCCTCCTTTGCTATGATTCCCAAGAGCCGCCCCAAAAAGGCGGCTTTTTTTTTCGCACATATTCCCACTTTTTTGAATTTATGGTAAGCCCAGTTAATTGGGGTCGAACTCCTTGAGATAGAGTTGATAAGCGTAATTGATACGTTTTTTTGTGTCTTCAGGATATTCTCCCAAAAAAGAAAATATCAAATTTTTCTAACAGGAAAAAACCTAAGGAACGAAAATTTAATAACTTGACGATTTATGACTATCGTTAATTATCTTGCTTTTTTAGTGCCGTAGGCACGACATATTTATAGAAAATAGAATTTA
>JAYUZN010000471.1:0-2893 GCA_043751755.1 Bacteroidota bacterium
GCATTTAGATATTCCCCTTGTTTATCTGAATTGAATTTGTTATAATTCATAATTTCTGTTTGCATTTTGCTTTCCGAAAAGCCCACTGTTAAGTGTCCGTATTTTTTGAACACATTTTCAGGCTTGTTCCCTTCTTCATTGAGCCATTTTTGATAGATAAACCTATCCAATTTCGGCTTGACCTCCGTAGCCCTAAGCGTCGCCCCTGCCTGTTCGTGCTGAAAATGAATGAGGGGCGTGTGTTGTTTGAGTGTGAATGTGAGTGTGTACATTGTGTTGTGTTAATTTTGCGGTAATATTAGTTGTTTTGGGGAGTATGTGCAAATTTATTTTTTATTTTTTTTGTGATTGGTAGGTACATGACGCGTCATGTACCTACCAATCACATTTGGGGCAGGTTTTATATACAACTTCTCTTTCAGAAATTAGCAAACAAAATAATATATTGAATGTGAGTAATTTAACTATGGGAGATTATTTTATTCATGTGAAAACAGATAGCAAACAAATTACAAAAATACTTGTTATTGGGGAATAGTAAATATTTCTCAGTGCGCATATTTTCGCAAATTAAGTCCTTTTTCACTTCGGCAAGCAGTGTAGCGCATTTTTCATTTATTATTTCTCATTTTTCATTTATAAAAAATGCTTTCCATCAATCCCAAAGAGATTCCGACTTCAGACCTGCATCAATACATGATAGGGGCGATTGCGCCACGTCCAATAGCTTTTGTCAGCACGATAGATGCGCAAGGCAGGGCAAATGTTGCGCCCTACAGCTTTTTCAATGCGTTCAGCTCAAATCCGCCCATTGTGGTTTTTTCTTCTAACCGAAAAGTAAGGGGAAATACCACAAAAGACACGCTCAAAAATGTGGAGGAAATGGGCGAATGTGTCATAAATATTGTGAATTACAACATGGTGCATCAGATGTCGCTCGCGAGTGTGGAGTATCCTGCCGAAGTCAGCGAGTTTGCAAAATCTGGGCTTACCCCTATTCCTTCCGAAGTTGTGAAGCCTTTTCGGGTAAAAGAATCTCCTGTGCAAATGGAGTGTAAAGTGAAGGAAATCATACGTTTAGGGACAGAAGGTGGGGCAGGAAATTTGATTTTGTGCGAAGTCGTGAGGATTCATATTCAGGAAGAAATTTTGAGTTCAACAGGCAGAATTGACCCATACAAAGCCGATTTAGTGGCAAGAATGGGCAGACATTATTATTGTCGTGTGGTTCCTGAAGCCATTTTCGAGCTACCTCAACCTGTGAATATTATCGGCATGGGCGTAGATTCTCTGCCGCAAAATATCCGCCTAAGCCATGTACTAACAGGCAATAATTTGGCACAATTGGCTTCTGAAATCGCTATGCCTACGGAAATAGACTGCGACGAAGTGCGTACAGATGCGCGAGTTATCAATATTTTGGCAGGAAATAGTCAGGATAGAGAAAAGCAGTTGCATCAATATGCGCAGGAATTATTGGCGAACAAAGCAGTCGCAAAGGCTTGGAAAGTGCTGTTGATTTTGTGAGGTGTAAGGCATGTTTTGCCTGTGTGGGCTTGTAGGGTAGCGCACCTTTCAAAGATGCGCCACCCTATTAAATTGTAGAAATTAAATGAGCTGTAATAATTTGATTATTAATACTTTATGCTAACATTTTTTTGCAAAAGGGCTATATTTTTCCCCTCGTTTGTGTCCCCACAAACGAGGCTTTTCTGCTATATAATTCGCGGCTATAAAAACAGTTTTTGTGTAAACCTTAGCCCTCTTTTATCACTAACACACAATCGTCCTGCGCCAACATTACCCCTTCTTTGAGCAACACTTCTTCTACAATGCCTTCAGAAAGAGCAGCTACTGTAGATTCCATTTTCATTGCTTCTATCACAAAAAGGGCTTGATTTTTAGCCACTTTGTCGCCTGCTTTTACCAAAACTTTGGACAGTTTTCCCTGCAAAGGCGCGCCGATTTCGCCTGCTTGTTGTGCTTTGCGATGCGCCTCTTTCGTGCTTTTTACATGGTTATCTTTGACATGTACAGAACGAGTTTGTCCATTTATTTTGAAAAAAACGTCTCTTTCGCCATTTTCGTCAGGCTCAGTTTTGTACATATAGCGAATTAACACATTTTTTCCTGCTTCAAGGGGAATAATAATCTCCTCATTTGCCTTCATGGGATAGAAAAAAGCCAAGGTAGGAATCTTGGAAACTGCCCCAAATTGCTTGCGCATGGCATGGAAATCTTCAAAAACTTTGGGATACATTTTGTAAGAAAGAAAATCTAACATAACCTCTTCTTCGTCTTTGTAAGCAAATTTCTGTTTAAATGCTGCCGTTTCTGCCTCAAAATTCGTGGGGGAAAGGTGCGCATTTGGCAGGTCTGTATAAGGAACTTCGTCTTTGAGAATTATTTTTTGTAACACAGGGGGAAAGCCATTGTAAGGCTGTCCTAAATCTCCCCTAAACAACTGTTTTACGGATTCGGGAAAAGCCAAAGTTTCGCCTTTTTCCATCACATCAGCTTCCGTTACATTGTTAGAAGTCATAAATAAAGCCATGTCTCCTACGACTTTCGAGGAAGGGGTAACCTTCACAATGTCGCCAAACATGCGATTTACAACAGCATAATTGTCTTTGATGGTGTCAAATTTTGCTTCTAAACCCAAAGAACGGGCTTGTGGCAGGAGATTAGAATATTGCCCGCCCGGAATTTCATGGTCAAAAACTTCGGCTGTCCCTGCTTTTAATTCCGATTCAAAAGGGTAGTAAAATTCCCGCACAATCTCCCAATAATTGGAAAATTGGTTCAAAGATTTCAGGTTCATGGGCTGATTTCTTTCAACATTTGCCTCCATCATTGCCACAATCGAATTGAAATTGGGCTGCGAAGTAAGCCC
>JAYUZN010000472.1:0-8108 GCA_043751755.1 Bacteroidota bacterium
TATTTTGACTCCCTTAAACAAAACAATTACCTATTTCCAAAACCACTTGCATCAAATGGACTATGCCACTTACCTCAAGAAGGGCTATCCTATCGGCTCAGGGGTAACTGAATCTGCCTGTAAAGTGCTTGTAAAACAGCGATTTAACCTATCTGGCTCACAATGGACACGAAAACAAATGGACAATGTTTTGACACTAAGAGCATTGGTATTATCTAATCGATGGGAACTTTTTTGGCAAAAATTGCACAACAAAATCGCAGCTTAACACCTAAAATTACATCAAATTAAAATCGCACCCATTCGAGATGTCTCAACCTCTTGATTTAGTTTTTCAGCCGTTTCGTCCGAAATTATCCCCCAAAAATCCTTCATGGTAGGCTTTGCAGAGTTTTTTACGAATCCTTCATACTTTTTGAAAGCAATAATTTCTATTTCTTCACCCAAATAATCTTCAGGAAAATCAAAAGAGAGGTTATAGGAGGTAGTATTTGGAATAATTATCGTGCGTATCATGGATATTTGTTTGAATTATGGATTTGTTGGTGCTTAATAAACCAATTTAACCTTACAAAGGTAGTATATTGTAACGACTTTATCCCTATTTTCCCCAAAAAAAGGCAAAACGCCGTTGTCAGTGAGACACTGACAACGGCGTTGAGAGCCATTTGAAAAATGGCTGCTACTGCTGCGACAAGCGTTGCATCAATTTGAGGACGCGCGTGGTCTCGTTTGGATATCTATCCGCAGTTATATAATTTTTGTTATCTACGAATTGGAAAACCCCTTGGAAAATACGTTTGCCTGACTTTGAAGTCATCATATAAAATACGACATTCACAGGTTTTTTGCTGATTTCGGGAATGCTTACATTTTCAAAAATCATTTTTCCATTAGAAGTACGGAATTTGTAGCCCAAAGTATTGAAGTAGCTGTTTATACGTTCCATCACTTCGGGCTTGTCCAAAGATGCACTAACCGTAGAACAAGGCGCGCCATCTTGCGTTATTTCCGCAAAATAATCTGGGAATCCGCTGAGTTTTTGTGCCAAAATCTGCGATTCAATTTCTTTTGCATTGAGGTATTTACCTTTTTCTACTTGCAATTGATAATCTAAATTTAAGCTCTCAATGTATTCTTCGCGCGCCTTGCTACGTTTTTCTCTTGCCTCAATTTCGGCTATTTTTTGATTCAATTGTTGCTCACTCATTCCACTTCCGCCATTTGTTTGCGTAGGCGAACTTGTTACGACATTGCTCGGTGTGTTCAATACGATAATACGTTTTTCCAAGGTAGAAATGACCAATTTCAATGAATCTACTCTCGGCGAATCGTCAATGTTATTCGTGGAAATCGGATTGACCTTTGCATTTTGTCTCAAGCCTCTGATTTCGGTTTGCAAGTCTGTAATTTGCTTTTGATAGCCCGCTATTTCTTGCTCTTTTGCAGAAACGGTAGCTGTTTGTTGCTCTGCCTGTGCGGTCAAGTTTTCAATGGCAGAAACTTTGACTCTGATTTGGTTTTCCAAATCGTTTTTCTCTGCTTTTAATTGATTAACTTGTTCACTATCAGGACTTCCGCTGCCAGGCCCTTTGGCAATAATATCATTCAATTCTTTATTAGAGGCAAGAGCTGTGTTCAACTGCTCTTGCACTTCCGCTAATTTCTTATCGTCTGTTCCGCCTTGACTTCTATTCGTCAATGCTGTTTCCAATTCGCTTACTCGTGCAGCTAATTGCGTATTTTTTTCGCTTAATTCAGGCGAAGGAGCTGTTCCTTTCTGCATTTTGTCTAATGCGATAAGTGCAGCACCCAAAGCATTGCGATAGTCTTCATTTTCATTGAAAATCTCTTCATTTTGCTTACGAACAGCATCTCTTTCTGCGACAATATTGAGCGTATTTGCATCAGGCAATTTTGCGGTCAAATCTGCGATTTCTGCTTTTTTCGTTTCGATTTCTGTTTTCAAACCTGCGATTTCTGCGTCTTGATTGCTTACAGGATTTGCCTTAAATTGTGAAATTACTACTTCTTGATTGGCGATTTGCGTTCTCAAAGAAGCCACTATTTCTGCCAAACCACTTTCTGGAGTTCCTGCTTTCAAGGCTTGAATTTGTTGGTTCAAATCGGCAATGATAGCTTCGCTATTGCTATTCACTCCTGCTGTTTTCAATCTTTCATTTTCCGTTTCTAAGGCTTGAACTCTTGTTTGCAAGCCTGCAATTACTTCTGCTCCGCCATCAGGCGTTGCAGTTTTCAAACGCTCATTTTCTGCCGTAAGGTTCTGAATTTGAACCTGATACGTGGTTACATCTACAGCAGGACGCTCAGAAAGTTCTTTTTCCAAAGCCGCAATTCTCTCTAAGGCAGCCGCTCCATCTCCATTGATTTCTTCCAAATCTGAGAGCCTTTTCGCTATGTCCATCATTTGGTTTTCCTGCTCGTCAAGTTGCGCAGTAAGCGACTCATTGCGCACTTTCAAACTTGCCACTTCTTCTGCATTCGGCGTATTTGCCAATTGTGCGTTCAAAGAATCTATTTCAGCCGTTTTTGCGGCAATGGCAATTTTCAAGCCTTCATCTCCGCCGCCTGTGTTAGGCATCTCATCAATTTGACGCGTAAGTTCGCCTACTTTGTCAAGCAAAGTTTCTTTATCTGCTTGTAAAGCAGCGATTTGTGCTGCCTCTGTGCCTGTTCCAATAGGTGTATTTTTCAATGCCTCGTCCAATTTCACTTGCAACTCTGCAAAAGCCTGTGTACTGGGAAGGTTGGCTATTTTTTGATTTAACACTACAATTTCGTCTTCTTTTTGGGCAATGATGGCTTGCATTTCAGGGATAAGCGCATTTCCACCTTCGTCAGACATTTTTTTGATTTGCTCGTTTAAGGTAGCCACATCTGTAGTAAGTCGGTCTTTATCGGCTTGCAAACCTGTAACTTGTGCTTGCAAAGCTGCATCTGTGCCTGTCCCTCCATTTGCCAATAAGCCATTCAAACGCTCATTTTCTTTTTGCAAAATGGCTAATTCTGCGGCACTTGGGATTTTGCTTAACTGCAGATTCAAGGTTTGAACTTGTGCTGCTAAGTCGCTATTTTGAGATTCTTTTTCAGAAATCTGCCCTTTTAAGGCGGTATTTTCTGCCTCCATTTCTGCCATAGCTTCCGAAGGATTTGCTACAGAAGTAGGCGAAAGAGCTTGAAGGCTGTCTATAACTGCCTGTTTTTGGTTATTTTGGCTTTGAAGTGCCAACATTTGCCCTTTGATTTCTTCGCTCGAAATGCCGCTACTTACCTGCCCCTGAAGTCGTTGAATTTCAGCTTCTTGACGGATATTTTTTTCAGTCAAATCAGCAATTTGTGCCTGTGCTTCTTCTGTATTAACGTTCTTTTTTAGCTCGTCATTCAAACGCTCAATTTCTTTGTTCAAAATGGCAACCTCACCTGCACCCGCAGGTCTATTATTTTCTAATTGCCCTTTTTGTTCCGCAATCGTTCCATTTAAAATCGCAATTTCCGTTTTCAAAGCTGCGCTACTTGTCTCATCTTCAGCTAATTGAGCCTTCAAAGTAGTAACTTGCGCATCTAAATCTGTGCTTGCTTCTACCTTTGCATTTGCGTCTGACAACTGCCCTTCCAAAGTCTTAATTTTTGTCTCTAATTCATTGATTGCTTCGGGATTTGGAATACGTCCAGTAATTTCTGTATAAGCTTTTTCTGCATTTGCCAACGCCTCTTCTTGCGCTGCGACTTTATCTTCGGTGTCATTCAATTTTTTGAGCAACTCAGCATTGCTTGTGCGCAATTCTTCTACCTGCGGTTTCAAAGCCAACAATTCTATTGTGCCATTATTGTTGAGCAAAGAATCATTTTCATTTTTGAGGGAAACAACATTGCTTTGCAAAGCTGTAACTTCTGCCTGAGCTGCGTCTAATTTGGTGGTAAGTTCCGCTTCTTTAGACACATTTCCTGCTGCAACAAGCAAATCATAGTCATGTTTTTGCGCATCATACTTGGTGCTGATGTCGGCTAACTGCGTTTGAAGGGCAGAAATAGTCTCTTCTTTTTCGGCTAATTGCGCATTAATGGCGGCATCAGAAGGCGTACCACTTGCGATAGCTTTGTAGTTTTTGTTTTCCGTTTCCAACTCCAAAATCCTGTTTTGCATATCCGCCATTTGCGAGTTCAAAGTCGCAAATTTGGTTACTTGTTGGCGCAGCAAGGTATTTTCATTCTCTAATTGTTGGATTTGAAGCGACCTTTCTTCAGGGTCATTTTGTACTACAGAATTGATTTGTGTTTGTTTACGCTCATTTTCTTCTTTTAAAGCTCTATTTTCTTCCGTCAAAATATCCATGTTTTGCTTCATTTTTTCATAGTCTTCGGGAGAAATGGTAGCCACAGGAGGAGTTACCGTTCCGCCACCACTTTGAAGCAGTGAAATTTCTTGTTGCATTTCGCCATTTCTGTTTACCAACGCTGTTTTATCGTCCTCTAATTCAGCGATTTGCGTTTTCAAAGCAGCAATTATCAGGCTGTCTTCTCCGCCTCCCGTAGTTGCTGCAATGATAGGCAAGGCATTATTCGCTTTTTCTTCCAAATCCGTAATACGACTTTTTTGGCTTTCTGTCAAAGTGACCAAATTGGCATTCTCACGTTTAACTGCGTCAAGTTCGCTGCGCATATCCATCATAGCAGAGCCGTCAGTACCCGTACTAATGCTGGCAATGGTTTGTTTCAAGGTTTGATTTTCTTCGTCAAGGCTTTTGACATCATTATTTCTCGCTTCTAACTGCGCCTGCAAATTTTGATATACGCTACTTGCCACCATAGGCGCAGTGCCGCCAGGGTCTTGTGCCGCCAAGCGATTTGCCAAATCCACATTATCTCTTTCCAAACTGTCTATACGGGCTTTTGCAATCTGAAACTCCGCCGCAATGCCCGGATTTCCATTGTTTTTCAAATCGTCTATTCTTGCGTTCAAAGAAGCGTTTTCTGTTTTTGCCAAAGTCAAATTTTCTTCTGCCATGTTTTTGTCCTCTTGCGCTTTGAGGGCAATCGCTCTCACTTCTTCGAGTTCCGCCTTCAAAGACTCCTCTCTTACAGAAGCCGTTTCCGTAGGATTTGGGTTTGTGGTAGGATTGGCAGATGGCAGATTTTGCACCAACAAAGTCAAAGAATCATTGCTTTGTTTGGCAGCAATAATATCTTCTTCGTACTTGTTGAGGTTGGTTTGCAACTCGGCATATTTGGCATCAGTCTCATTTTTTTGCTTCAAAGCCTCTGCCAACGCCTGTTGTATGCCTTCCACTTCCGAAGGATTTGTGCCAGAAGGAGCCGCTGCTTCCAAAGTCGCAACTCGTGCATTTGCCGTAGCAAGCAAAGCATTTGCCTCCTCTACCTGCACCTGTGCCAAAGAATCCTTTATATTCTGGGCATTTGCCTGATTGCTCATTTCTGTGTATAAAGTCAAAGTTTCCCTTTTCAAAGAATCGATTTCTTTATTGGCATTGCCTTGATGGCTCATCTCATTGTTATGCCCTTTTTCAACTTGTGCCAAAAGTGCCTGATTGTCGGCTTGTGCAGTTTGAAGGTCATTTTGCAGGCTTTCATTTTGCGTAACGACTGCATTATAACGTCCTTGCAATTCGACAAAACCCGGCGTTTCAGAAACGTCATTTTTGCCTTCCCGTAATTGCTTATTTTCTTCGGTAAGGGTTACATTTTGTTTTTCCAACTCTGCCAACCTTTCAGAACCTGCTAAAGAAGTCGTTTGAGGGCCCTGTTTCAATATTTCTTGTAAATCCGCAATTTCCTTTTCTCTTTGCAAAATAACCCGAATCAAAGAATCTTCATTTCCAGCCGTTGAAGTTGGCGCAGGATTGGGAGTTGTGTTATTTTCTTTTTCGACCTGCATAGCCATCATCTGGCTTTCAAGCTCCGACACTTTATTCAACAAAGTTTGATTTGCCTCTTTCAGGGCACTTGCTTGCAGTTTCGCCATTTCAGCTTCTGCTTGCGCTTCGGCAGTCATACGTTTCAACTCCTCATCGCCATTGTTAGCAACAGGAGAAGGGTTGTTTGTTTTATTTTCGATTTTGGTATATTGCGCTCTTAACTGCAAATTTTCTGCGTATAACACAGAAATCCGTTGGTCTGCGATACGCGCAAGGCTATCACAATCTATGCTTTTTGCCAACACCGCAAGGGGCGTTTGGTCGGGGGGATAGATATGTAAGTCAAAATAGTTGGCAGGAATATCATTCTTTTTTACCCAAAAATCAAATAAACTCCCATTTTGTATCGAGGCTAACACAATGGAATCTTCAGGCAATTTTTCTTGTTGCAAATGATTGATGACGCGTGGCTGAAAAATGGTGGGGCGATTGGTTTCAAATATCTTGAAATTTGCGCCCATCATTATCGAAAAAATAAGGTCTCCACTTTGTTTACGGAAACTATTTACATTTTTGCCGCCATACCAATCCATATAATCCGTCATCGGCAAACGCACCTGCGTTCCCAAATTGAGACTTGCCCGTTTGCTAAGGTTTATATCTGTGCCAATTACTGCATTTGTAGAAAGAGAAATGGTGCTAAACGATTCTCCCCGCTCCAAGTTCTGTCCTTTTGGGCGAACGTTGCCATTTTTTACGGGAAAAAATAACAAAGCCCCTGCACCCGCCTGCACATAAGGGCGAAAGTAGGTACGAACATTGCGCACAGGCGAAAAACGCCCATTTATATCTGTATATAAATAATCTGTACTAACATAGCGTGGAGCCACATACAAAGAACGGGGGTCTGTGGGGTCGCCATAATAAAAAGGCGTTAAATCGGGGTTTTGCGCCAATATTTGCGCATATCCGCCCGTCAAAACCATAGAAAAATAATTGGGCTGATTTTGGCGAAAAGTAACATGCACCCCCGGATTGAGGTTCAAGTAGGTATTTGGAGATAAATATCCGTCTGTGGGGTTGTAATTTATATCCCCATAATAGCTATTGCCTGTGAGGTTTACGCCCAAAATAAGTTCTTTTTTAGTGAGTTGGGGGGTCTCTTGCGCCCTCAAAGCGACATTCCACAAAGAGACAAACATGGTAATTAAGATACTTGTGCGATTCATATTTATATGATAATAGAAAAATAATGATGTGTTAAAGACTGATTTCAAAATGAGTGCCACATTCGGGTAGGTATATCTCCCAAAATATGTAGTTTATTGTAATGCCTTAGAAATAGCAGGAATAATTATTTTTTTTCAAAATATTATCCTTTATGATATTCCATTTTTGATTGATAATGGTTGGATTTAGGGCATAAATGTGCGATTTACCCCTTATTTAATTCCTTAAATATCATAGCATTAAAAAAAACTCTGCCAAATTACTTATATTCTCATAACTTTCCAAATTATGCAAACATAAATTTCTGTTTTATTGAAAATTTTATTTTGTGTAGAAAAATAGACATGTTAGTTTTTTGACATTAACATAGAAAAACTATAAAGTCGGCGGATTGTTTGTTTTGCGAAAAAGGTTTCCCATTTTGAGAGGGGATTAAAATCTACTTTCAAAAGAAGGACTTTCTTAAAGTGGCGCACTTTTCAAAAGTGCGCCACTTTGAATACTGTAAGCCTTAAACTATTCCCTTCAAAAGAACGTTATAAGCCTTTTGGACTTTCCGTTAGGGAAACCTATTTTTTCGCTAAAAAATACATTTATTAACTTTAACAAAAGAAATATGGGAATTGTATATGCCGAAATAGCCCTTTATAATGCGATGGACGTGGCATTATTTCGCCGTCAAAAGATAGCTGAAACAGAGCTTCGTAGCATTACGGTAAGTGCCTTAGTAGATTCTGGGGCATATATGATGGTAATTCCTGAAAAAGTGCGACTTCAATTGGGATTGGAAATTATTGGATATGAATTGACGGAGTTAGCAAATGGGCAACAAGAAAAAGTAGCGATTGCCGAGCCTGTAGAAATTCATTTTCAAAATCGTAAGGCAACCGTAGATACCTTAGTTATTGGAAATGAAGTACTTTTGGGAGCTATTCCCATGGAGGCAATGGATGTCATTATTCACCCCAAACTTCAAAAACTAAG
>JAYUZN010000473.1:0-4982 GCA_043751755.1 Bacteroidota bacterium
TCCGACCACTCGAAGGGCAGCGAAACTAAATTCGTTTGAGTAAGCAACCCTTCGAGTGGGTGCTAACCCCTCGAAGTGGTTGCCTACCTAAATAGTTACCTTAAATCAATTTTCAATTTCTTCGTACCTTTGTATCCAAATTTCGTGTTTTATTTATGACAACAAATCAAGACTCTCCTCAAAAATATGATGACATCAAAATCGTATTACAAAATTGGGCAACGATTGTGAAAAAATACAGTCAGCCCGATACAAAAAAAGCGGTATGGCAGATGATACTTTCTTTTTTGCCCTACATTGGTCTGTGGGTAGCCATGTATTTTTCATACAGCTATTCTTATCTCTTATGTATGTTTTTAGCTTTTGTAAATGCCTTTTTTTTGGTACGCATTTTCATCATTCAGCACGATTGTGGGCATTTTTCTTTCCTCAAAAACAGAACTGCAGGCAATATAATTGGCAATATTTGCAGCGTTTTGAGCCTCATTCCCTACAAATATTGGAGCAAAAGCCATAGCCTACACCATGCGAATAACGGCAAATTAGAAATACGAGACATCGGCGATTTAGACTTTTTGACGGTCGAAGAATACCAAAAATTGGGGAAATTCAAACAATTCATGTATAGAGTGTATCGCTCCGTACCTGTCATGTTTTTTATCATTCCTGTGTATTACATGTTTATCCATAACCGCCTGCCACTCATTAAGTTACCTGCTTTTAAGAAAGAATGGCTGCCTTTGATGGCAAGCAATCTTGGCATAGCTTTATTTTATATTCTCATCGGCTATCTCGTAGGTTTCAAAGCCTTTTTGATGGTACAAATCCCGATTTGGGTATTTTTTGGCATGATTGCTATTTGGTTTTTTTATGTACAGCATCAGCACGAAGAAACCTATAAAGCATGGAAACATCAGTGGGAATACCTCCTTTCTGCTTTGAAAGGAAGCACCTTTTATGACTTGCCCAAATGGATGCACTGGCTCACAGGCAATATTGGCTATCATCATATTCACCACCTCAACTCCTTTATTCCCAACTATAACTTGGCAAAATGCCATGAAGAAAACCCTGTTTTTCACAAATATGTAGTAAAAATGGGCTTCTTTGAGAGTTTCAAATGCGCCATGAATAAGCTCTGGGACGAGCAAAGTCAGCGCATGATAACGTTTGGCGAGTATAAAAAAAGGTTTAAAAAATAGAAAAAGACTGGACTTTTACCAATATTTGTATAACTTTGCGTTTTAATATAAAAATATGCAACTCGAAGATTTAGCGCAAAATATTAGACAAGGTATAATGGTTGAGGCATCTCGTTTGACGAATGCCCCAACCATTTATTTATATCTACAGCCGCAAAATATTAAAAATGGATTTATTACAGAAGAAAATGCAAAATATATAATTGAAAAAACGGGTAAAAAATTCCTAAAAGCGGAGACAGTTGAGTATGGGGATATTTTGATATATCGCAAAGATGGACAATTTTTTGAGATTTCCCGATTTACTCAAGACTTTACAAAAAAAATAATTCCCTCGCCAGCTTTTGCCACCATTAAAGGAGCTAATAGTTTTCTAACCAATGTTTTGCAACTTGAATCGGGCAAGAGTTATGTAAAAAGTGAGTTAGAAGAAATAAATAAACGGCAAGAAAATGAATGGGAAAAGGTGATTCTTTCTATAAAGGAAATAGATATTCCAATGTCTTTCGAGGAAGAAGAGATAAGTATTCCGCCCGGAAATGTTCCTGTGTCCGAAGAAGATTTTGCCAAAATAAATGTTACTGCTGATGTTATCGCAATTCCTAATTTAATTAGTCGAGTAAATCTTAGTGAATTGAGAACAGAAGGATACTTTCAGCGAACTTCTGGGCTTTGGAAAGATGATGTAAAAAGTAGGTTTATCGAGTCCCTCATTGTAGGCATTCCTATTCCTCCCTTGTATTTTGATATAGCTAATGACGAAAAATGGCTCATAGTAGATGGGCTACAACGGATTACTGCGATTACTCAGTTTTTTGCAAATGTGCTGACTTTGCAAGGCTTAGATTATTTGCCAAATTTAAACGGACAATGTTATGAAAAGTTAGAACGCCGTTTTCAGAGAAAATTTAATGAAGCAACCATCTCCATTTTTAAAATAAATGCAGGAACTCCCCGAAGCGTTCGTTACAAGATTTTTAGGAGCATTAATACAAGTGCCTTAGTCCTTAATCGGCAAGAAATACGCCATGCCATCAATGAAGACGAACAAGTTGATGGTTTTACCCCTTCTCGATATGTACGAGAATTAGCCAATATATTAAATCAATATAAAACCGTTTCTAACAAAGAAAGAATGTATGATTGCGAATTGGCTTTGAGATATGTTATATTCAGAATGTTTTTTTATAGAGAATACACAGGAGGTTCAATGCCCGATTTTTTAGACAAAGCTATGGAGAATATGTATTCCTATCCCAAAAATAAATTAGCAGTCTATAAAGAAGATTTTAAAAATATATTAGCCATATTAACACAGATATTTGATAAGGAGATTCTTTTTACCTACCAAATGATAGATAAAACACAAAATAATGATGCTAAAAATAATGACATAAGAGGTTCATTAGTAGAAATTTGGACATATAGCATCGCCCAACTTTCGCATGATGACCAAAAAAGAGTAGAAAATAAAGCAAAACTTATTCGGGAAAAAACACAATTATTAAAAGAAGATAAAACTTTTTTACGTTCTATTGACCCTCGTTATAATAATGCCGCAGAAATGGTCAAAGTACGATTTTCAACGATTGTTAATTTGGTTAATAATGCTTTAAATGATAAGTAATATTCATATTCAACATTTCAAATCGCTTGCTGAGGTTTCGATACAGTTAAGCAATCTAAACGTTATCACAGGAATGAATGGCATGGGGAAGTCCTCCCTTATACAAGTCTTGTTGCTCCTGCGACAGGCTTATCTTCGAGACAGCTTTGCAAAAGGGGTATATCTGAATGGAAACCTTACGGATAAATTAGGGAGATTTTCTGAGGTAATCTATAGAAATGCTACAAATGATACGATTCTTTTTGGGTTAACAGAAGATGAAAAAACCTTGACTTGGACATTTGAAAAAACAGACATTGAGGACATGCTACAAGGCACAATCCCAAATGTTACAGATGTAAATAATTCCTTATTTTCGGAAAAAAAATGCCAGTATATTAGCGCAGGACGTATTACGCCTAATAGCATATTTAGCAAGTCGGATTGGGAACTTAAGTATAAGCAATTTGGCAAAGATGGCGAATTTGCGATTCAATATTTAATGGAAAAAGGCACTTCACCCGCCTTATTTGCAGATGCTTTACACACAGATACAAACGAGCCGCTTCCTCTTATCGAACAAGTGAGTTATTGGTTGAGCAAAATTACGCCCAATGTCTCCTTAGATATCCGCCGAAAATCCAACAAAGAATACGATTTATATTACAAGTTTTTTGCGCAAAAAGAAGGTTTTGTCTCTTATTCTGCCACAAATTCTGCCTTTGGCTTGACTTTTTCGCTGCCCATAATTGCTGCTTTGCTTGCCGCAGAAAAGGGCGATTTGCTCATTTTGGAAAACCCCGAAAGCGACCTTCACCCACAGGCACAGTCTATGATAGGGCAGCTTATCGCGCGTGCAGCCGCAGCAGGGGTGCAAATAATTGTAGAAACGCACAGCGACCATATCCTGAATGGGATTTGTGTAGCCATTCACAATCAACAACTTAGCCACGAACTTGCCAAAGTCTATTATTTTCACAAACCCGAAAATGTGCAGCATACTACAACTTATGATGTCCCTATCAAGGCAAATGGCAGACTTGACGAAAAGTATTTACGAATTGTAGGGATTCACGGTTTTTTTGACCAATTAGACAAAGATTTAGAAACCATTTTATTTAGCCCTCAACACGCTTAACGCTTATGAATATCTATTTGAATGAGGCTTGTTTTCATGAAATTTCCGAAATAGAAGAAAGTTTGAAATGGCTTTCAGAGAGTTTGGCACAATTAGAAAAACAAACTGTTTATACCCGTTTGCAAACGATTCAAAATTGGCAAGCCACGTATGATGATTTATTAGACAAATATAGTAGAACTTATCTGAAACGTATTTTTATGCGTTTGGAGGAATCAGAGCCTGCTAACTTCGGCTTTTATTATTACCATTTTACCCATCAAAACTATGGCTTATCTATCAGCGAAAATATTTCTCATACAAGCCTTGCCATTGCTGCTGAAAAAATCTTGCAAAACCAGCTTGCCATAGTCCTCAATTTGCCGAATTCTCCTTATAATTATCGCCCACATATTCCTATTCTAAGCTCTCCTTATAATGCTCAAGAAATAGACAAATTAGTAAATATTCCCTGCTTTGACACTGCCAAAAAAGCGAATCATTATCTTTTTTTTCAAGAAAAAATAAAGCCTTATTTGCAAAAACAAGGGCAAGAAGTTGAAGCTTTTTCAGCAGCTTATCAAGCATTTACAGATACTTTTGATTTTCAAAATTGGCAACCTAAACAGTTAAAAAACAATCAATTAATTCCAAATATTGCTTTTCCTGCAAGCAGTCAGCCATGGATTCAAAAACAGTTGAGTACTTGGAAAATCGAAAAAGGAAGCACAAACGACAATATAACACAATATAAACTACTTGGAGGGCTTGTGGCAGAATTGCATGGATACACGCTCAATGAGCGTTTGAGCAGTCATTACCAGAAATATGAAATCTATGAAGCAGGTTCTGGAAACTATAAGTTGCTCATTTCCATAGATATAGAAAATGGAGGCTTTGAAGTCATAGAAAATAGCGGCACACATATTGGCGTTTATGGCTATAACGGGAAATATCTCAAACATTATACAAATCAAAACGACATAAATAGCCATTCTTTGCCCAATATTCCGAAACATTTATTTTTATTTCCATGAAAAAAATAACATTACTTCTT
>JAYUZN010000474.1:0-30644 GCA_043751755.1 Bacteroidota bacterium
ATTTTGCCGCCTTCTGCCAGCATTATTGCCACAGGCAAAACGCCTGAAGTGGTGGTCAGAAATGGGAATGGGGAAATACGATTGAGCTGGGAGGAGTGAGATGAGAGGGGGTTCCTGTAAACCTGACATTTCTTAAAGAAATGACAGGTTTACAGGAAATCTATCCCCATTTAGGTATAGCTTGAAACCCTCCTAAACCCATAAACCCTGTTTTTTTATTTTACCCCTGTTATTTTCACATCACAGCTTAAATCTCCCCCCTCATATATTTTAAAATTAACAGCAATAGTATTGTCTGTTCGCGTCAGGTCTCCTGTAATGGTCGAACCCTCAAGGATTTGGGAAGGCAACTGTCCTGTGTTGTTTCCATTTTCGACAAGCCCATAGAAGTAGCAAATGTCCGCAAAACCCACATCCTCCCCAACAAAGCAAATATCGACCTTATTGGGTTCGGTTCCGTGTGAGCGAATTTTGACTTGGGTAACCCCTTCTAAGCAGCCGTTTCCTGTTACATCTGTGTAAGCACTGACCGTAAAAGTGCCAAGCCAGGCTTCATTGATAGCCGTTTCGCAAAGGTCTCCCGTATAACTTGTGGGGCATTTGCAGGCTTTTTTTTCGTATTCACCTCCATTGAGGCAAATTTTGCATTTGTTGCAGCCCGAAAGCAGGCTCGCAAAGAGTGTGAGAGCGATGAAAAACGCTTTAAATTTGTTCATAATCAAAAAAATATGAGTTAAAAAATAGATAGACTTTAAGGAGATAGCCCCTCCATTTTTGAGGCTGTCAAGGCAATATGTGTGTTTCAGGACAAAGATATAAGAAATATATGGTTTTGCAAAAAAATCTTAGCATACTCAAAATGATTTTATGAATTTAGCCCATAAAAAACAGTTTCATTTTTGGGAAAAGCACAAGCAGAAAGAGATTATTATTTCATTTTTACCTAAATTTTGACGTAATTTGTCCCCTAAATACATAGAAAATATGATAAAATCGGTCAATGTTGAGAATTTTATGGGTTATACTTCCTTTCAAAGTGGGAATTTCGCACCTGTAAATGTGATAATAGGCAACAATGATACAGGCAAAACGGGCTTGTTAAAATTGTTATATGCAAGTGCCAAAACCCTTGAAATTTATAGCAAAAGGCAACAAAATGAAAGCATTAGCTTGAGAAAAGTTATCGCTGAAAAACTTTCAAATACGTATCAGCCAGGGAAAAAAGGCTTAGGCGAATTAGTAAGCAAGATTACAAGAGAAAAATTGCGGGTAAATCTTGAATTTAGCCATGCAAAATTAGACTATGAAGATAGACTTACCTTTAGTTTTGGAGAATCTACCACAAATACTATCAACGATTGTCCTGATGATATGAAGCCTATTTCCGATAGTTTTAGATGCCTTTTTGTTCCTGCCAAAGAAATTTTGACCTCCCTAAAAGCGATTCGGGCTACAAGAGACAATCTTTTTATGCCAGGCTTTGATGATACATATTTGGATTTAATCAAAGCAGTTGTCATTCCAACCTCGAAAGGTAGAGTGAAAGAGGAGTTGAGTGACGTGAACAGCAAATTAGAAAAGCTATTTGAGGGGCAGATTGAGCAAGGAAAAGATGATGACTTTGTTTTTAGGAAAGGTAATACAGAATATTCCATGCAACTTACTTCTGAAGGCATAAAAAAAATAGGCATTTTTAGCACACTTATTAAAAACAGGCAGTTAAATTCGACTTCTCTTTTATTTTTAGACGAACCAGAAACGACTTTACACCCTCAAGCTGCCCGCGAATTAGTAGAAATGTTGATGCTTATGGCAAAAGCAGGGGTTCAGATTTTCATAGCAACACACAATTATTTTGTCTTGAAACAAATGCACCTTTCCGCACAAAAATATGAGATTGCTACCAATTGTTATACGCTTTGCAAAGAAAAAGGGAGCAAATCTGTAAGCGTATCTGTTTCAGATTTGCAGCAGGATTTTCCAGAAAATGAGATTTCGGAAGAAGCCATCAAAATGGCAGATGACGAAGTAAGACTACATTTAGGACTTTAACAAAAAAAATATGCCAAGTTTTGCAGAAAGTAAGATAACCTTAAATTTTCCAGACAATAATTTTTTTAGGTTTGCTGATTGCAGCGGATATCGGCAATTTTCTGGACATTATTTCAAAGAAATGGATGCTTGTTGGTATGATGAAACAGCTAATGTTTATTGGCTTTTTGAGCTAAAAGACTATTCTTTACTCAATTTATCAACCCCTGAAACGATTGATAAAAAATCTTGGGACATGACCAAAAAGGCTTATGATAGCCTTGTTATGATGTTAAGTAGCAAACATGCTTATACTTCTGATATTTCGGCTTGCCTGCCTGCAATTCCTAATAACACAACAGAAATAAAGTTTATTACAATTGTGCATTGTGATTTAGCTCAAAAGCCAGATATTCAACTGTTAAATGAGAAATTTAGACACAAGTTTAAGCCTTATGCAGCGTTTTTTGGGGTCAAACATTATGGCGTTATAGAACATAGTAAAGCTATAACAAACATTCCGCATAACATTGTTACATAAAACTGCCATTTAGAAAATGGCAGCTACGGAAAAACGCACCCGTACCTACCATTTTCTAAATGGTAGTAAAATTTAATTTCTACCAGTAAATGAAAAAAATAACAACTTTCCTGCTTATTCTACTTCCTTTCCTGTCCTTTGCGCAGGAATTTATGTTTCAAGGTTGGGCTTGGAACTATCCGCAACTCTACAACGGGCAGCGGTATGCGCAACTCATGGCAGACAAGGCAAAAGGCTTGGGCAACGCAGGTTTTACGCATGTCTGGGTTCCCCCTATGTCGCGCGGAAGTGGCGGTAGCAGCAGCATGGGCTATGACCCGCAAGACCTGTATGACCTTGGGCAGTACGCAGGCATGGTGCGCTTGGGTACGCGTGCGCAAATCGATATAATGATAGATTCTTTTGCTGCGCATGGCATTGAAACGGTGGCAGATATGGTGTACAATCACAGAGACAATGGCAAACCTGAATACAATCCTGCTGTAGAAGGCTGGATTCGCAACTTTTCTAACAATGGAGATTGCCCCTATCCTTCGGGGAGTTTTCGCTGTTTTATGCCTGTGGGCGGAAATTCGGGCAATGGTGCAGGACATTATTATTTCAAATTTAGCTCTGCTACGGCAAATGCGGCTTATACAGGCAGAAAATATTATCTTACGGCTTGGACAAAGAAAAAACCTATTTCGGGGCTTTCCAAAGTAGAAAATGAGCCAAATGGCGGAGGGGATTGTTTGGAAAAAAATGACACTTTGAACATAGGGCAAGAGATACAACTTACGATAGAAAATGGCGCAGGTTGTCATACAGATGAGATTTTGATAAGGTTAGATACCTCCAATTTTTTTGCAGCAGGAGACACTTTATTTCTCACAATGCCCAATGAATCCCTCAATTTAGGCTATTACACAGACCATCGTCCTTATGGGATTTGGTCGGGCTACCACAATGCAGATGTGCGGGATAGCCTTCATTATCAGACTTATACAGATTTTTCTACGCAGCTAAGTGGGCGGGGTGGAATGCATTGGGATAGCTTTCACCCAAATGGAAGCCCTACCAATCTTTGCGGAGATTCAGATGCCATGTGGTTTTTTTATGACTATGACCACAACAATTCTGCTACTACAAGGGATTCTTTGTTTGCATGGACAAAATGGATGTGGCAAGATGTGGGGGTAAGAGGCATGAGGGTAGATGCTATCAAGCATTTTTCGCCGCAATTTATGGGGGATTTGTTCGATTATTTGCATGACAATGGCATAGACCCCAAAATTACCGTAGGCGAATACTTTGATTACAATGCTTTTACGCTCAAAGGTTGGATAGATGATGTGTTAGCTGCGATGGATGCTGATACAAAATTAGCCATTCACCCACGTGTCTTTGATTTCCCTTTGCGTCTGTCGCTCAAAGATGCTTGTGATGCCTTTGGCTATGATGTGAGAACGGTTTTTAATGAAAGTTTGCACGACAAAGCAGGGGTTTCTGGCTTTGATGTTATCACTTTTATTGCCAATCATGATTTTGACCAAGAAAACGCTTTAATTCAAAATAATCCTGAACTGGCGTATGCTTATATCCTCACAAACAATCAGTTAGGCGTTCCTTGTGTGTTTGAAAAAGACTATTATGGTCCGCCTACAGACACAGCTTTGAACTATCGCCCAGAAATAAATGCCTTAATCAAAGTGCATCAAAACTACATTTATGGGGCGCAATGGGCAGATTATTTGAGCCGTTTTTCTTCGCCCTACAGTGCCAATATTATTTCGGGCTATCCTTCTACTTCCTTAATATATCAGTTGGGCAGCACGATTTCGGGCAGAGACGTGGTGGTTGCTATCAATTTTTCGGGAGATACGCTCAAAATCGACCAAACGATAAACACTTCAAACTTGCAAACAGGCGATACTTTGACGGATATACATGGCATTTCGCCTTATGCTTATGCCATTGTTTCAGGCACAAATCAAATCTATATGCAAGTGCCGCCCCGCAGCTTTGGGATTTGGGTGAAAGGAGATTTGACAGGCAGCCTCATTCCTATCAATACAACGGGTTTGGAGGCTTCTTCGGTCAAAAACAGCCCTTTTATCGTTTCTCCCAATCCTTTCAAAAATGAAATTTCTATCCAAACAAATGGCATCTTAGGCAATGACGTTTCTGTAGAGATTTTTTCTTTGGAAGGAAAAAAAGTATATGAAAGTAAGCTTCTTGCGCATCAAACTAACTATTCTATCCGTCCAAATATCTCTGTATCAGGGGTTTATATGATGTGCGTGAGCGTAGATGGGAAAAAATATTGGCATAAGGTAGTGAGGTAAATGTTTGTGAATAAACCTGTCATTTCTGGGAGAAATGACAGGTTATACAAAATTTCCTCCGTCCAAAGCGTAACTTGTATAACTGTATCACCTTTTTCTATTTTTTTTCTTAGGGTTAAGAGCGATTTAGTTATAACAGTCATTTTGAGCATTTCTTAGTTCGGCAGGCTTACTTCGGCAAGCTCAGTACAGCGCACTACGAGTACTTCGGCTGCGCTCAGCACAGGTAGTGCCGTAGGCACGAAATATTTATAGAAAATGGAATTTCCCCCAATTTATTCCGTTTTTCGTGCAAACACGAAAAACAAGAGGGAGAGCGGGGCATGTTTTTTCCTATAAATATCGCGTCCCTACGGGACTATAAAATCATCAACTTATTTACGTTTCATTCCTTATAGACGCTTGCAATGGAATGCAAACGGAGCATTATTTATGTACTACTATTTTGCGGCTTAAACGCCTTCAAAAAGCGATAAATTTTCTTGATATCTTCGAGGCGATACAGCGAAAGAGAGTCATATTCATACAAAACAAAGTGATTATCCTCCTTTTTCTCCAAAATAAAAGTATGCCAACTGCGATTCATCGTATAGGCTCCCCGCATAGATGTAGGTTTATGTCCGTATTTATCGAAGTGCATTGCTACCAACATTTGCCCCATAATCATGGCATAATCTGCCGAATTAGGCGTACCTCTGAAACTGCTTTCATGCAAAATAAAATCGATTTCCGTAGGCTCGCCATAGCCTTTGCCTATCATCATGGCTACTCTGCCCTTCAAAAAAGTGTCGCCTACCACCCCTTCGAGTAGCCTGTCATAAAAAACGCTATATCTATCCCCTTCGATTTCTGCCAAATTGACCATTGGAATGGCAAACTTCGCCAATTTGTCCAAAATGGTTTCGCCATACGCATAATGTTGAGATTTCTCGGCTATTTTTGCCAATACTACCGATTCCTCCTCCGTAATTTCGGGAGCTTTTGATAGCCATTCCTCAAAACCCTCATAGCCTTCGAGTTCCTTAAGTCTGAGCCATTTGAGCTTTACCCATTTTGTAATGTCATGGTAATCAAGGTGATGAAATGGTACAAAGGTTTTATAAGGATAATTTTTGTGTCCTGTAGGTTGGAAGGAATAGACCTCCGTATTTTCGCTTGTTGGCAACATATCTTCATTATTTGTGGAAACAATTTCCTCTTCGGTCATCTCAAATATTTCAAAACCATACGCGCTATCCCCATCTATAGAAGATTCGCCAATGGCATTTAGCAGGATTTCGGGCGTAAGCGGCTCCTCGTCCTCGTAGCGAGAATAGGCTTCAAGCCCTAAATAACGAAATGCTTCGGGATAATCCCAATAATTATCTACAATATATGCAGCAACATGCCACTCGCTTTTGGCACGAAAATGCCAGCTATAACTCACGCCTTCGTCAAGACAGGCAACTAATTGATAGATTTTTAGCATAAAATAGTTGTATATTAAAGCACAAAATTAGTAATTTATGATTAAATATCCAAAAAAAAAGGTATTTATTTAAAAAATTTGGCAAAAAAGCGTAAAATAGGGCAACATTCAAGCCCCGGCTACCAAAAAAGGCTGCCCTTTCGAGCAGCCTTCTTTTATATTTACCAGAAAAAAAGCTTAATATCTATACATATCCGACTTGAACGGACCATTTACAGGCACGCCAATATAATCGGCTTGTGCTTGAGTAAGCGTTTCAAGTTCTACGCCAATTTTGGAGAGGTGAAGCATAGCCACTTTCTCGTCCAACTGCTTCGGCAATACATACACTTCATTGTCGTATTTCTCTGCATTTGTCCAAAGCTCCAACTGTGCCAAAGTTTGGTTCGTAAAAGAGTTTGACATCACAAAAGAAGGATGCCCCGTAGCGCAACCTAAGTTTACCAAACGTCCTTCTGCCAATACCAAAATGTCTTTTCCTTCTACATTGTACAAATCTACTTGAGGTTTGATTTCGATTTTGGTGTCTGCATAGTTTTCGTTCAACCAAGCCATGTCAATTTCTGTATCAAAGTGTCCAATGTTACATACAATCGCTTTGTCTTTCATTGCCTTGAAATGACGACCTGTGATGATATTGAAATTACCTGTTGCTGTAACGATAATATCTACTTTTGGAATGGCATTGTCCATCGTCAAAACTTGGAAGCCGTCCATAGCCGCTTGCAACGCACAAATCGGGTCGATTTCGGTTACAATCACGCGCGCACCTGCTCCCTGCAAAGAAGCCGCAGAGCCTTTGCCTACATCACCATAGCCTGCTACAACTGCCACTTTTCCTGCCATCATCACATCTGTCGCGCGGCGAATCGCATCTACTAAGGACTCTTTGCAGCCGTATTTATTGTCAAATTTAGATTTTGTTACCGAGTCGTTGATGTTGATAGCGGGCAAAGGAAGCGTTCCATTTTTCACTCTATCATGCAAACGAAGAACGCCTGTGGTGGTTTCTTCAGAAATGCCGCGAATCCCTGCTGCAAGATGTGGATATTTGTCCAACACCATATTGGTAAGGTCGCCGCCATCATCGAGAATCATATTCAACGGTTTTCTATCTTCGCCAAAGAAAAGGGTTTGCTCAATGCACCAATCAAAAGAAACGGCATCCATTCCTTTCCAAGCATACACTGAGATTCCTGCGGCGGCAATAGCTGCTGCGGCGTGGTCTTGCGTAGAAAAAATGTTGCAAGACGACCAAGTTACTTCCGCGCCCAATTCTGTCAAAGTCTCAATCAAGACGGCGGTTTGAATGGTCATATGCAGACAGCCTGCAATGCGCGCGCCTTTCAAGGGTTTGCTTGCGCCATATTCGGCACGCAAAGCCATGAGTCCTGGCATTTCTGCCTCAGCAAGCATAATTTCTTTTCGTCCCCATTCTGCGAGGGACATGTCCTTTACCTTGAAAGGAACGTGTGTGTTTACGGTTGTTGCTACCATGAATTGTAAAAAATGAATGAGTTACGGCTCATAAAAATATATCGCCACAAATATACGGGTTCAACTTGAAATAGGGGGAAAATGTTTTGGATTTCTTGCATTTTACCGCAAAGTTCGCAAATGGGGGGACACAAATGGGGGCAAAAAACATATACCTTTTGCAAAAATATTACAATATAAAATATTAATAATCAAACTATTACCGCACATTTAGTTAAAAATTGTGCTGTTTTTCAATCCTTTTCCCTATATTTGCAGCTCAAATACTCATAAAGTTAATTATTTTTGTATGCAAAAAATTCTTTTTCTGGCTTTGATAAGCATTTCACACCTATTTACCTACGCCCAATCTCCCACCCAAAACATCAAAGGAAAAGTGTTTGACATGGACAGCAAGCAGCCGCTTGTCGGTGCGACCGTTCAATTAGCGGATACTTTGCTGGCTATCGGCGCATTGACCGATGAAAATGGAGAATTTCGGCTGGAAAATGTGCCTGTAGGAAGGCAGACCATTTTGGCAGATTATATTGGCTACAAAAGCTATTCTTCGGGCGAAATTTTGCTTACTTCGGGCAAAGAATTGGAGCTAAATATTGGCATGACGGAGGCAATTGCCACCACAAATGCCGTTGTCATTACAGCAAATGGCGACAAAGTAGGCGAAAAAGTCAAGCCTAACAATGAGTTTCAAACCGTCAGTACAAGGCAGGTTTCGATAGAACAAGTCATGCGACAGCCTACCACTTTTGCCGACCCAAGTAGGGCAATGATGGCAACCCCAGGGGTACAGCAATCTCGTGATTATCAGAACGATATAATTATTCGGGGCAATTCCTCATCGGGTTTAGTATGGCGATTAGAAGGCATAGACATCGCCAATCCCAACCATTTTGGACGGGTAGGCGGAAGCGGCGGAACGATTAGTATTTTCAGCTTGAGCCTTATGGGGCAGTCCGATTTTTCCACAGGTGCCTTTGCCCCAGAATATGGCAATGCCACAAGCGGCGTATTTGATATGCACTTTCGCAATGGAAATAGCGAAAAACGGGAATATACGATTCGTGCAGGGGTTATTGGCTTGGATTTTGCCACCGAAGGACCTATTCAAAAAGGAAAAAGCTCCTATTTGGTCAATTATCGCTATTCTACCTTGGCATTATTGGGAAAAGTAGGCTTCAAACTCGCCTACGACAACTCCACAAGTGTGTTTCAAGACCTCTCTTTCAATTTGCATTTCAAACAAGGAAACAAAGGCTCTTTGAATGTATTTGGCGTGGGCGGAATCAGCGAAATTTGGCTCACTCCTCCCGCAGACACCAACAAATGGGAGAAGCCGATTCCCAAATTCAGCGACTATTATATGTCCGATTATAAGACCCGAACAGGCTCGGTAGGCTTCAATTATACCTATTTGTTGGACGAAAAATCGTACCTGCGCATTGTGGGCGTGGCTACGGCAAACCGCATAACAGGGGCAGAAGATACGGTAAGCAGGCTTATGACCCCCTACCCTCTTAGCCGCGATGACCATACAAATGGCAGGTATGCCACTACGATTTCCTACAATCGCAAGTTCTCTGCAAGAACAGCTTTTCGGGCAGGTATTTTCGTTAATCGCTTGTTTTTCAACTCTTTTGCCAGTGTGTATGATAGAATGACAAAGGAAACCCTTACCCTTCAAAATGGCAAAGGCTCGGCATGGCTCATTCAGCCTTATGCGCAGGTGAGGTATAGAATTACGGAAAAATTGACCTTTACAGGGGGTTTTCATAGCCTCTATTTTTTCCTGAATAACACGTATTCGCTTGAGCCGCGTGCTGCGATTGCTTACACGCACAATGAGCATCATAGTTTTACTTTTGCGTATGGTTTGCATGGGCAAACGCTGCCTATAGGCACGTATTATGCCATCGTCAAAGGGCAAACAGGCTCTCCGAACCTCTCTCTCAAAATGCAAAAAGCGCACCATGTTGTAGGCGGTTACAACCTCAATTTGGGGGCAGCTACGCACATCAAAGCCGAAGGTTATTTTCAGTATTTATATAATTTGCCTGTTTCTGCCAATATAGACAGCACCTACGCCGCCCTCAATGATAGATATGGCTATGGCAGGGGTCTTTTGGTGAGCAAAGGCACTGGGCAAAACTATGGCATAGACCTCACTTTTGAGCAGTTTTTGAGTAAACATGCTTTTTTCTTGATAAGTACTTCTGTGTATAAGTCTCAATATCAGCCGCTTAATAGAAAAACCTATAGTACTCGTTATGACAGCCGTTTTAGTACAAGCAGCACTTTGGGCAAGGAATTTGTGTTCAAAAATGGCGGCGCGATAGAGACAGGCGCACGCATAACTTATACAGGTGGCTTGCGTTATTCGCCCGCAGATATTGTGTTATCTAAGAAAACAATGTCTTATATCGCAGATGCAAGCCAGCCCAATGCTTCCATGTACCCCAATTATTTTCGGATAGATACACGTGTTGCCTATCGCTGGAGTCGCCCCAAATATTCGGCATCTGTGTCCTTAGATATTCAAAATTTGACGGCGCGCATGAATCCGATGGAGTACTATTGGAATCCGCAAACACAGGCTTTGGCAGTGAGAAATGGGAGTGGGATTATTGCGATTGTTACGGGAATGGTGGATTTTTAGGCACGCAGATGTGCGCAGATAAAGGCAGATAACGCAGATTAGGGCTTTTATCTGCATTATGTGCTATCATCTTAGGCACGCAAATTAGGGCTTTTATCTGCGTTATCTGCTATCATCTGCGCAAATCTGCGTGAAAAAACAGCTTATTATATGTTACAAAACAAAAAAGTCTTTATAACAGGTGCGGGTTCGGGCATTGGCAGAGCCTTAGCTTTAGCATTTGCCAAGTTGCAAGCTGAAGTGATTATTTGTGATATAAAGCCATACACTTTGGCAGAAACACAAGCAATGATAGCGCAAATAGGCGGCAAATCTTCGGCATATCTCTTAGATGTTTCGGATAAAAATGCCTTTTTTTCGCTTGCCAAAAGAGTAATCGCTACCCATCAAGGCATAGATATTGTTATAAATAATGCTGGAGTTGCCTTAGCTGCTGCTTTAACTGAAGACACAAAACTCCCTGATTTTGAATGGATTATGGGCATCAACTTTTGGGGAGTTGTATATGGAACACAGGCTTTTCTGCCGCATTTGCATACTCGTCCCGAAGCATGGATAGTGAATATTTCGAGCGTTTTTGGTTTGGCAGGAATCGCAAAACAGTCGCCCTATTGCGCTGCAAAATTTGCGGTAAGAGGCTTTACAGAATCCTTGCGCATGGAATTGTTAGGGACAAATATCACGCCTATTGTGGTGCATCCGGGAGGGATAGACACGAATATTGTACGGGAAAGCAGAGGCGAAGATGCAGCAGAAATCGCAAGAGTAGCTGCAAATTTTGCCAAACATTCTGCAAAAACGAGCGCAGATGAGGCAGCAAAGGTGATAATCAAAGGCATTTTACGCAAAAAAAGGCGGATTCTGATTGGCGCAGATGCTTGGGTAATGGATAGGTTTGTGCGGTTTTTTCCTGTGTTTTATAGCAAAGTTTTTTCTTTTTTCGTTAAAAAAATGGGGATATGAAACAAAAAACTTTCTTTCTCGTATAAAATACTCAATCAATATCTCGTATTTTATTATCTCTTATCATTATTTTTTGCCATGGCAGAAGAAATCAAATCAACAGAAGAAGTCGTAGAAGCGGCGGTTGTAACCACCACCGAAGTAGTCGAAGAAGTGAAAGCTGACGCAAAAGACGCGATGGACAGCCTCAAAGACAAAGCGGAGGAAATCAAAGAGCGTGCAAACGAATTTAAGGAAAAAGCAACCGAAAAATTCGATGAATTGCATCTCAAAGGCAAGGAGAAAATGGAGGAAATCAAGGAGAAACTTACCGAAAAAATTGAGGATATTGCAGAAGCTGCAAAAGAAAAACTCAATAAGTTGCTCTAACGTTTAGTTGGGATAGTAGGGTAGCGCGCCTTCGAAAGGTGCGCCAACCTTAAAACCTACAAGGGCTGAAAAAACATTCCTGCAAGTATATTTTATACTTTGCAGGATTTTTTTTATTTTTGGAACGAAATATGTAGTATTTTCATTTCTCATTTCTCATTTTTCATTTTTCATTTCCATATTATGCTTCGTTATATCCTGTTGCTATTTGTTCTTTTTTTTTCTTCTGAAAAAATATCTGCCCAAAAAATCATTACCATCGGCATAGGCTATGCTTTAGACGAAAAAGATAGACCTTTTTATGTGCCGATAGTAGTGCGTAATGACGCGCCCGAAAAAATCGCCGCAGCTGTAGGCGAACCTATTATTTCGCTTGATGGGCAGAATCTGGCGTTTTATGCCGAAGTGATGCACGATTCTGTGGCTTTGATAGCTAAAAAGAAGGAACTTGCCACCTTATTTGGCACGTGTAGCGAATGTATTTTCCGAACCGTAAACCCTGCTACACGAGAGTTGCGCATTTTTGACGGCTATCCCAGCATGTTTCGATATGCTACAGATATGGATCCTTTTTTCATGCAAGAAGACAAATTAAAAGGAAATGAATTAGGTTTTTTAGGTTTTTCTTACAAAATGCAACTCAAACCCAATACGCTTTTTGCTTTTCGTCCTGTGATTCAGGAAGTAAAACCAGCAAGTCCTGCCGAAAAAGCAGGGCTAAAAGTGGGCGATGAATTGAGTTCTATTATTTTTTCTGATGGAATAAAAGAATCTTTGTACAATACGCCTTTGCTGTGGATTATCCAAAAAATGAAAGGACCCGTTGGCACAAGTTGTACCTTAGTCGTAAATGAAACGGAAACCAAAATCCTCAAAAGAGCTAATTTAAGCGGAGATTTGAAAAATCCGCAAATCATAAATAACTGTCTTAGTGGAGATTGTAAAGAAGGAATAGGGAAATTGGACAATGGAAAAGATATATATGAAGGGGGATTTGTCCATTATAAATACGAAGGCAAAGGCAAATTGTATCGCAATGAGCGTTTGGCATTTGAAGGGACTTTTTTGGAAGGGCAAAAAAATGGCGTAGGCATTGATTATCAGTTTGATGGCACTACGGTAGAAAATTCCTACACAAAAGGCAAATCGGGCAATACGCTCAAATACACAAAACCGAATGGCTTTGTGTATTTTGAGGTGTGGAATGGCGCGAAAAAAACGGTCTATGACAAGGCTATGAAGGCTATGACAAGCGAAGAATTGGAGCAAAAAATGGGAAACTACAAGCCTTCTACTTCTATTGCAGGCAATAATCCTACGGAAATGCCGGTAAAAACGGTTTCAACGGTTACACCTCCGCCTCCTACAAATCCCGCAAAAACAGTTTCAACTCCTACAAAAACAGCTACCATTTCTACGCCCCCTTCTGCGCCTGTACCTACCACAAATACAAGCCTGCAAAGCATTTGCACGCATTGCAAAGGCACAGGGACGTACAAGCAATATGGCACTTGTGTTGCGGCAGGTTGCGTAAATGGCAATGTTATATGCGATATTTGCAAAGGAAAAGGAACTTATAAAGACAGTAAAGGCAAATCAAAAACCTGTACGCATTGCCAATATGTGAGCGCGGAAATGCCTCATGCCCAAAATTGCAAGACTTGTAGTGGCACAGGCATGGCAATGATCGCCGAAAAACCTTGCGCTTTTTGCAAGGGAACGGGGAAAAAACAGTGAACAGTTAGCAGTGAACAGTTAGCATTGAAGGGCTTTATTTTGTAGTTGGGCGGTTTGCAGGGTTGCGCACCTTTTGAAGGTGCGCAACCCTTTCCTTTAAACATATGACTTATACTGTCGTTGTCTGTGTTCGTGCAGACTAACGACATTTTTTTTGAAAATAAATAAAGACCTGAATAGTTACAAAGAAAGTAAAAGACAAAAAGCGAAAAACGAGTACTTTGTTTAGCTTTGAGTAATATGTATCGTATGGATTATTTAATATTTGATTAATACAAACGCTTAAACTATCCGCTATGCCCTAAAGGGGCAAAAGAACAAAAAAATACCCTTTTTGGGGCTTCTTTTTTTAGTTCCAAAATTAAACTATCTGCTATGCCCTAACGGGACAAAAGAACAAAAAATGGCAGACATGTTGCCGTAAACAGTGAGATAACGACATTAAAAATTTGTGGGCAAGGTTCGGTGGGTTTGCGCTACAGCCTATAGCGCAGGCAAAACCCACCGAAGCTCTACTATTTCATTATGTCGCTGTCAAAATGAACAATTAGCAGTTATTTTGCTAACTGCTAACTGTTCACTGCTAACTGAAATCACATTCTTTCAGGCACTTCTATCCCCAGCAAAAAAAGCCCTTTTCTCAAAGTCTCTCCCGTCATTTTGGAAATCGCAAAACGTGCCGCGCTCAAATAGGGTTTTTCTGCCTCTAACACACGACATTCGTGGTAGAAACGATTGTAGCCCTTTGCCAAATCGTAAAGGTAATTCGCCATGACTGAAGGGTTGTAAGTCTCTGCGGCGGTAGATAATATTTCAGGATACTTGTAAATCAGCTTTATAAGGCTTCTTTCCGAAGGGGCAATTACTTCCTCCACCTTACATTCCATCGTAAATTCGGGCAGGACGTGATTTGCCGCTTCCTTGCGCAGACTTTGCGTGCGCGTGTAGGCATATTGAATAAAAGGACCCGTATTTCCATGCAAATCTACCGACTCTTTCGGGTCATAAATCATGCGTTTTTGCGTATCTACTTTGGAAAGAAAATACGTCAATGCGCCAATGCCCAATTTGCGGCTCAATTCGTCTATTTCTGCCTCCGTCATATCACCCGTTTTGCCCAACGCCAACGTCTCCTCTTTTGCCGTAGCAATCACCTCGTCCAACAAATCCTCCGCCTCCACAGTCGTGCCTTCGCGCGATTTCATTTTTCCATCGGGCAAATCGACCATGCCATACGAAAGGTGATACATGCCTTCTGCGTAGCTGCGTCCCAGCTTTTTCATAATCAAAAACAAGACTTTGAAATGATAATCCTGCTCATTTCCCACCACATACACCGACCGTTCCATGCCATAGTCCTCATATTTTTTGTCGGCTGTACCAATGTCTTGCGTCATATATACGGTAGTGCCATTTTTGCGCACCAATACTTTGAAGTCCAAGCCATCTTCCGTCAAATCTATGCCTAAGTTTCCATTTGCATCTTTGGAAAAAAGCCCTATTTCCAAGTCCTTTGTTACCGTTTCTCTGCCCAATTCATATACGTCCGATTCATGATAAAACCTATCAAAATGCAGCCCAAGTCGCTCGAAGGTGTTAGCATTTGCGGTGTAAACCCAGTCATTCATTTGTTTCCACAACGCCCGAATTTCCACATCTCCTGCTTCCCATTTCAATAGCATTTCATTAATGGCAAGGGTTGCAGGCGCGTTTTTCTTAGCTTCTTCTTCACTCATGCCTGTGGATACTAAATCTGCCATCTGTTCTGCCAATATTTTGCCAAAACTTACATAACAATCGCCTACCAATTTGTCGCCTTTGCCCACATGTTTCTCATAATTTTCGGGCGTAATTCCGTTAAAAAGGGTTTGCCAAGCATACATAGACTTGCAAATCGCTGTACCTCTATCGTTATAAAGACATACGGGAATGGCATCATAGCCGCAAGCCGCAAAAAGGCGCGTTACAGAATTTCCCAAAATCATGTTACGTAAATGCCCCAAATGCAAAGGCTTGTTGGTGTTGGGAGAGCAGTATTCAATCATTATTTTTTTGCCTTTTCCCGTTTCAAGTTGGAAAAAAGGCGCATTTTGGTCAATGTCTTGATGGGCTACAATGAAACGTTTCCATTCATTATTGAATAATTGAAGGTTGAGATACCCTTGTATCACAGAATAGCTTTCAATAAAAAAACTATTGATAACAAGGTACTGCCCC
Organism: Bacteroidota bacterium; assembly: GCA_043751755.1. Lineage (GTDB taxonomy): Bacteria > Bacteroidota > Bacteroidia > J057 > J057 > JAAFHL01. The sequence goes on from JAYUZN010000474.1 coordinate 15,801, forward strand.
AATTTTTCGGCGATTTGCGGAGGTGCGCCCAGTTTCAGTTTTGCCAGAGGAAAGGTTACAATCGTATAATCTCCCTCAAATTGTTTGGGGGTTTCCTGTACATTGAGGGCTTCGGCAGCGATGGCTATGCCGAATATTTCTTGTATGCCTTGCAGTGCAAGCGTTTGTATATGAATTACAAATGGAAGCATATTGATGCGGTTAAATGATTGCGGTTAAATCTGTTAAAATCTATGAGAAACCCCCTTTTTCTTTTTGGGGGTGCAAATGTACGCATAATTTGGGAAAAAATGAGAATTATTATTGGGATTGGGGAAAATCTCTGCCTCAACTCCCTAAATCAACAACTACATATATAGGTGGTATTTGATTTTTTGTTAGATTTAATAGAATGATAATACAAAATAAATCTTACATTAGCAGTCTCATTCATTTACGCTTCATCACAATCACTCATTCAAGCAAAATATGATTAAATCAAAAAATACATAACATAACAAATACAACTTTACTGGGCAAGGTTTTACTACTATATTGTAATGCGACCATCTACAAAATGATAGCCTACAATTCACGCAACGCAAATTTCACTGTTTTTTTATACTTTTAATTACTTAACATTTTTTTATTTATTTTTATGAACATGCAAATCTTCTTCACGAGGATGGGTATGCTGGCTATTATCTTACTGCCACTACTCACATACGCACAAGTTGCTTTGCCTTGGCAGAGCAGTATCGTGCAGGACGATGCTGCCTACGACAAGGCTAAAACAGAATGGATTGCCAAAAATCCTCAAGCTTATGAAAGGCTTAATGCAGGAGGAAAATTATCGATTTCTCAGGCAGAGTTTCTAACAATGCCCGCAGAAAAACAAGCCCACATTATGGCAAATTTGGACAAGTATGAGCTAACAAACAATGCGTTAGCAAATCCTACTACTACAAATGTTACAGAAAATGGGGTTAAAATGACCATTTCGCAATCAGAATTTGCTACAATGCCTGCCGAAAAACAAGCGCACATCATGGCAAATCTTGATAAGTATGCGTTAGGTAGCGAGCCTACACAGAACGCAACTTCACCCAAAACATTCCTTTCACGCAAAGAAGTGCAATCGCTTTCTGCCGAAAAAAAGGAATACATTTCACAACATCCAGAACTTTACACCATCACAGACTAACACCAATCAACAGATTTTATGAAAAATAGATTTACAAAGTTTTTATGCTTGTTCATCGCTTGTTTTGCCATGGGCATGACGGCGGTTGCGCAGTGTACGAATGGTTCAGCGTTTGGGTCAGGAGTTGCACCTACGACCCCGTCAAGCCCAGTAACGCTTACTGGTTGTGCTTATGCGGGCGAGTATTCTACAATAACTTCGGTGGTTGCGGGAAGTAACTATACCGTTATAGGGACTGGAGGAGCAGGAAATTATCTTACAGTAAGGCATACTACTGTGGGGGGGACTGTGGTCGTATTTGGCAATTCGCCGCTTACCTTCACGGCTCCTGTTTCGGGTACCTATTACCTACACTTTAACACCAATTCGAGTTGTGGCACAGATGCGACCTGCCATACAGGTACGATTACGCTCAACCCAACGGGTTGTACCAATACTTCCTCGTTTGGAACAGTGGCGGCACCTACGACCCCTGCTACTCCTACTACCATTAGTGGGTGTAGCTTTCAATCAGAATATAGTACGATAACAGGTTGCGCTGTAGGCGGAAACTATACTTTTACAGGCAGCATAGCAGGTACTTTTATTACGGTACATCAAGGCACTTCCAATGGTCCTATTATCGGCTCTGGCGTAACTCCCCTTACGGTTACTACCGCAGCAGGAGGAACCTATTATCCGCACTGGAATACGAATTCTGCTTGTGGAACGGCAAGTACTTGTATGACCACTACCATTACCTTAAATGTGCCTCCCCCAGTATTTTGTATTGCTTCTACAAATGCAGGAACAATTACGGGCTATACAGGCACTTTTCAGGTAAAACCCAGTGTAGCGGCAGGTGCTGCCTACTACTGGTCTACTACTTTGACGGCAGGAGTACCTTATACATTCTCTAACTGCCCTAGCGAAGGGGGAACCGCATCTGACACTTATTTCCGGATATACAATACCTCCAATACTATAGTTGCTTCCGCTGATGATATTTGTGGGGCAAATCCAAGCCTTACCTATACGCCTACTGTAACGGGTACGTATTATGTGCATTTGGCGCAATATAGTTGCGGCGCACTTTCTACCAGCCAAGTTATTGCTTATAGTGCAGTGCTACCCTTTACGCCTTGTATTGCTTCTACGAATGCGGGAACAATAACGGGCTATACCAGTACTTTTCAAGCAAAACCAAGTGTAGCTTCAGGTGCTGCACACTACTGGTCCACAACTTTGACATCAGGAGTTACTTATACTTTCTCTAACTGCCCTAGTGAAGGGGGAACTGCTTCTGATACCTATTTGAGAATTTATGATGGTGCAAGTACAATTCTAGCTACTGCAGATGATATTTGTGGGGCAAATCCAACCTTAGCTTATACTCCTACCGTAACAGGGACGTATTATGTACACTTGGCTCAATTTAGTTGCAACGCACTTGCTACGACTCAGATACTTTCCTTCAAAGACAATTCTTGTCTGGCTCCTGCCGCACCTACCAGCGTAACTACCTCGTCAGGGATTATCTGTGCAGGAGCATCAGTCAATTTGAATGCTACTTCGGCAGGAAATACGATAAGATGGTACACAGTTGCTTCTGGCGGAACAAATATTGGCACAAGTGCAAGTGCTGCAAACTTTGTGGCAGCTCCTGCAAGTACAACTATTTATTATGCAGAAGCTTTTATAGCTTGTGGCGCTGCAAGTGCTACGCGTACTTCTGTATCGGTAAATGTGAATCCTGTTCCTGCTGCACCTACTGGCGTAACAGCAACGGCTTCTACGATTTGTTCAGGGGCTTCTACGAACCTTAATGCTACTTCGGCAGGAAATACCATCAACTGGTACACTGTAGCAAGTGGCGGCACAAGCTTAGGCACAACCGCAAGCGGTGCAAACTTTGCTCAAATGCCAAGCACTACTACTACTTACTATGCTGAGGCTATAGGCGTAGGTTCTGGCTCACAAACGTTTAATTTCACAGGTTCAGCACAAACCTTTACCGTTCCTATGGGAGTTACTTCTCTCACAATAGACGTATCAGGTGCGCAAGGAGGACTTGCATTCCCGATAATAGCAGGTCCTGGTGGCAATGGTGGTCGTGCAACAGGCTCGATAACTGTAACAGGTGGACAAGTATTAAACCTATTTGTAGGGGGAATGGGCGGCAATGGAAGTACTGCTGCAGCTGGCTTAGGCGGCTTTAATGGAGGCGCACTTGGCGCATTATCTGCAGGCTCGTATGGCGGTGGTGGAGGCGGTGGTGCCTCTGATATTCGGATTAGCCCGTATGCTTTGGCAAATCGTGTTGTGATAGCTGGTGGCGGCGGCGGTGCTGCTTTTAACTATTCTGTTGCGGGCTATGACCGTGGGGGTATGGGCGGCGCACTTACGGGTGAAGCAGGTTATTCTAATAATATAGCAGGAAATGCGGGCTACCCTGGTGGCGGTGGAACACAAGCTGCTGGCGGTGTAGCAGGGGTTTATGCTGGCTTTTGCAATGGTACAGCAGGTCTATTAGGACTTGGTGGTGCTGCGGGTACATGCGCTAACAGTGGCGGTGGCGGCGGTGGCGGCTACTATGGTGGCGGCGGAGGTGTATGGTCTGGTGGCGGTGGCGGAAGCAACTTCTTGTCAGGAGGTACACATACACAAGGCTTTAAAGCAGGTAATGGTCAAATTATATTGTCATGGACAGGTGCAGCAGGTTGCCCTTCTACCAGTCGTACTTCTGTATTGGTAACGGTTAATCCTACTCCATCGGCTCCTACGCCTGTAACAGCAAGCCCCACGACTGTATGTCCCGGCTCTGCTACCAGTTTGACAGGAACCTCAACAGGTAATACTATCTCTTGGTACACTGTGGCAAGTGGCGGCACAAGCTTAGGTACAAGCGCAAGTGGTGCAGGTTTCTCTACGACTCCTCCTACAAATGGCGCAAACACCTATTATGCAGAAGCTTTAACAGCTGCATCTTGTGTAAGTACTACCCGTACTTCTGTAGTAGTAACCAGACAAGATATTACGCCTCCTACGATTACATGGGGTGGTGGAAATCAAACCGTAAACTTAGGGGCTTCTTGCACAGCTACTGTCCCAAGTTATACGGCTTCTGCTTCTGTTACAGCTGCTGATAACTGCTCTTCTGGAGGTTCACTTGTCATCACACAGTCTCCAGTAGCAGGTTCTACTTTGTCTGGTGCAGGAGCTACTACCATAACTTTGACCGCAACAGATGCCGCAGCTAACACTGCAATGGCTACTTTTACCTTGACAAGAGTAGATGCAACAGCGCCTACCTTTACTTGGGGAGGTGGAAATCAAACCATCAACTTGAATGCGTCTTGTGCAGCAGTAATGCCAACTTATACAAGTTCTGGCTTTATTTCAAAATCGGATAACTGTTCTTCTGGAGCGGCAATTGTCATCACACAAAGCCCTACAGCAGGTTCTGCTTTGAGTGGTACTGGAGTTACAGCTGTAACTTTGACGGCTACTGATGCAGCAGGCAACACCACAACCGCTATGTTCAATTTGACAAGACAAGATGTAACTGCACCTACCATTTCTTGGACGGGTGGTACACAAACTATCAACTTAGGCGCAGGGTGTACAGCAGTAATGCCAGATTATACCGCTTCTCCTTCAATAACCAAAGCAGATGGTTGTACCGCAGTTCCTACTGTAACGCAATCTCCAGCAGCAGGTTCTACCTTGACAGGCGTAGGAGCTACAACGGTAACTTTGACGGCAGCAGACGCAAGCGGAAATATGACACCTACCACCTTCACATTGAACAGAGTAGATGTAGGCGTACCAACTATCTCGTGGACAGGTGGACCACAAAGCATCAACTTGAATGCTTCTTGTGCGGCAACCATGCCAGATTATACGGCTTCTCCTTCGATAACCAAAGCTGATGGCTGTACTGCCGTTCCTACTGTAACGCAATCTCCAGCAGCAGGTTCTGCATTGTCTGCAACAGGTGCTGTAACCGTAACTTTGACGGCAACAGATGCAAGTGGCAATATAGCAAGTACTACCTTTACCTTGGACAAAATGGACGTAACCGTTCCTACAGTTTCTTGGACAGGTGGCGCACAATCTATCAACTTAGACGCTTCGTGTGCTGCGGTAATGCCAGACTATACAGCTTCTGCTTCTATCACAACAGCAGATAACTGTACCGCTTTGCCGACTATCACACAATCTCCAGCAGCAGGTTCTGCATTGAGCGGAGTAGGTGCGACAACTGTAACTTTGACGGCAACAGATGCAAGTACCAATAGTGCTATGACTACTTTCACTTTGAACCGTTTAGACGTTACAAACCCTGTAGCTATCGCACCTTCAAATATGACAGTAAATGCAGACTTAGGTTCTTGCGGAGCTATCGTAAACTTCTCTGTTTCAGCAACAGATAACTGCTCTGGTTCAACTGCTATATCTTCTCCCGTTTCTGGTACCAATTTCCCAATCGGTACAACTACGGTATTAGTCGTAGCAAATGATGGTAGCAATAATCAAGGTTTTGCTTCATTTGATGTCGTAGTAGTAGATAATCAGGCTCCTATGATTATGGGGACACCTGCCAATATTACGGTTTCCAATGGTGTAGGTATGTGTGGAGCAGTCGTAACATGGACAGCAGCTACTGTTATGGATAACTGTACAGGCTCAACCATTAGCCCATCTATGGCTTCGGGTTCTACTTTCCCAATAGGCACAACCGCAGTAATTTATACAGCAACAGATGCAAGTGGAAATATTACTACTTCTACCTTCAATGTAGTCGTAAATGATACAGAACTTCCTGTAATTACTGTACCGGGTGCGCAAACAGTGAACTTGGACAATATGTGTCAAGCCATTATGCCAAACTTGGTTGCTATGTCAAGTGCTACGGATAACTGTGCTGGTTCTGTTATCACACAATCTCCCGCAGCAGGCTCTACCATAACAGGTTCTGCCCCCGTAACCGTAACCATTACGGCAACAGATGCTTCTATGAATATAGCCAGCAACACCGTAACCATAACCCCTAACACAGCAGTACCTTCTGTTGCAGTAGGCGGACCTACAACTTTCTGTGATGGTGGAAGTGTAACCTTGTTTGCGCCTATCAGTGGTTCATACACCTATCAGTGGTTCAAAGATGGCAGCATGGTTAGTGGCGCCACACTTGACTCTGCTGTAGCTTCTGCAAGTGGCTCGTATCATGTAGAGATTACGATAACAGGTGCTTGCACTATGGTATCTGCTCCTACAGCGGTAACAGAATTGGCAATACCTGCTGCTCCTATGGTAAGCATTACGACACCAGTAGGCGCAACAAGCCCTGTTACGATTTGTGATGGTACAGTTGTTACCCTTGCTTATTCTGGTGCTTCACCTGCGCAAGAGTTCGTATGGTACACAAATGGAGCATTGGTCAATTATACCTTGACTCCCTCAAGTACCTATTCAAGTGGTGGTTTATTAACGGGTTCAAATACCTTATCATTAGCAGTAGTATATACAGGCGGACCTACATGTTTGTCTGCACCTGCTTCTGTTACGGTTATCAAAAACCCATTACCTGTAGCAACGATTACGCCTTCAGGACCTACCACTTTCTGCGCAAATATACCTACGACTTTGAACGCAAGTCCTAATTCTGGCGGATATACCTACCTTTGGAAACGCTCAACAGTTACCTTGCCAAGTGTAACGGCTTCTTATACCCCTACAGTAAGCGGAAACCATCGGGTATTGGTAACAGATGCTGCGGGTTGTACAGGACCTTCTCCTTGGATGGCTATCAACATCAAACCATTGCCAACCGCAAATGCAGGAGCTGACAAAACCTTATGTGTAGGCACTTCTGTCCAAATCGGTAGCGCCTATAATGCAGCAAACACGTATGCGTGGACACCAGCAACAGCACTTTCAAGTACTTCTGTGTCTAATCCAATGTCTTCTGCAACCACAAATATGCAGTATATTGTAACTGTAACCAACCTTTCTTCGACTTGTGTGAAATCAGATACCATGCAGCTAACTTCCTTAGCACAACCTGCTACGCCTTCTTTGGCGATACAAGGCATGGTAGGAGCAAGTTCTGCAACGGCCTGCGAAGGGACTAGTATTATTTTAGTTCCTACTGCTACAGGTACAGCGAACTTATGGCACAAAAACAATGTATTGACAACTGTTAAGTTGCCAGGCGTTACGACAGTGCTAAGCGCTCCTAATGCAGTAGCAGATGTTTATACAATCAAAACAAGAGATGCAAACAACTGCGTGTCATTGCCTTCTAATGCAATTTCTGCGTTAATAAATGCAAGTCCGATTCCTTCCATTTCGCCAGCAGGAACTTCGGGCGTCATTTCTCTATGTTTAGCAGGTATGCCAACGGCAAGTCAATTGCTCACCGCAAATACGCCTATGGGGGCTCCTTCAGCTACTTTTGTATGGCAACAGTATATTTCGGCTACCTATAACAATGTAGGAACAGGAAATACTTACACCTCAACTGTAGGTTCAGCCGCAGGACAAGGGACCAAAACATATCGCCTAATTGCAACCTATAGCAATGCTTGTGTACGTAACTCTTCTAACAAAACAGTAAAAGTACAACCAGGTTGCAAAGGCGGAAATGGCAAAGATGACGCAAGTGACCTTATCGAAATCAATACGGATTCTGATGTAATGAGTGCTTATCCAAATCCAACCACAGGTGTGTTGAATGTAGATATCGAAAACAGCACAGCTACAGAAGGTAAATTGGTGTTGTACAACGCATTAGGTCAAATCGTAGTAGAAAGAACTATCTTACTTGAAAATGGAAAAGCATCAGAAATGTTAGACCTTAGCCAAGTAGCGATAGGGGTTTATACCTTATCTTTCCAAACCAATGACGGTCAGAAAGTTCAAAAAGTGGTCAAAGAATAGACACATCTTTTGAAATAAAAAATGCCCACCTTGCAGCAATGCAGGGTGGGTTTTTTGTTTATATGCCGCTTATGAGGAAGTAAAAAGGGTAGATATATAGGTTCTTTTGTAACTATTCAGGTATACAACCCCTTCGAGGGGCGTATTTCCCCCATTTTTTATTTTATTTTTCGTGCAAGCACGAAAAACCATGTCGAGAATTGGGGCGTTTTTCTTCGGACTACCGACATTTTGCCCCTAAAGGGGCAAAAGAACACAAAATTACCCTTTTTGGGGCTTCTTTTTTTAGTTCCCAAATTAAACTATCTGCTATGTCCCGTAGGGACAGGAAAACAGGTAAAAAATGATGGCAGACATGTTGTTACTGCTAAGGGTTCACTGCTAACTGCTCACTGTTTCACACGTATTCTCATTCAAAAAGCCTCTTTTATCATTCATATATAGCAGAACCTCATTATCAAAAACAAGCAATACAAAAAGCGTGTACCTTTGTATCAGTAATTAATCAAAGAGGTTCTCGACAAAAAATAACTTCTTCAATTGAACATGAATTGGTTTCCTTACTATTTTTAAGAAACAAAAGGGGTAAAAAGGGATAATTAGTTTTGATATGCCACGATGTAGATATCGTGGCATATCTGTTTTATAAGGGTAGCAAATATTAACATATTATTAGAATTTCATTAAAATACGCTTAATAACTTGCATAGTATTCAAAAAGGATTTAATATTGTGAACAAAAAATGAGGAGTAGATTTCCGTCCTTATTCCTTCTTTCCTTCACAAATGCTTGAACAATTCCTTCATTACCTCAAAATACAGCGCAACTATTCGCAAGCCACGATTACGGCTTATTCGAGAGATTTGCAAGATTTGGCTGAATATTTGCTTAATATAGAAAAAAAGGATTTATTTGCCACAGGAGAAGTTGCTACTTTGGAGCATCGCTCTTTGCGCAACTGGGTAGGAGATTTGGCAGGAAAAGAGATTTCTCATCGAAGCATTAAACGAAAATTGGCGGCAGTTCGGGCATTCTTTTGTTATTTGAAGAAAAAAGGCATTATAACACACAATCCGATGGCAAGTATCAAATTGCCAAAAACGGAAAGTAAGCTGCCCGTTTTTCTCAAAGAATCGGAAACGGAAATTTTGTTTGAAGAAGTTATTTTTTCAGATAATTTTGAAGGAGCAAGAGACAAGTGCCTGCTCGAAGTATTGTACGGTTGTGGCTTGCGGCGGTCGGAGATACAAAAGCTGAAAGTAGCTGATATTGATTTCTATACCAACATGTTACGTGTTACAGGAAAAGGAAATAAAACCCGTCTCGTACCTTTCGGAAATCATGTATTTGCCGCAATGGAAACATATAAGCAAAAAGCAGCAGAACTTGGGCTGAACCTTACAGACTTCTTTTTCGTAAGAAGTACTCATGAAGCACTCTATGACAAACTTATATATCGTGTTACACAAAAATATTTGCCGATGGCAGCCTCCGTCGTGCGGCAGGGTCCTCACGTATTGCGACACACTTATGCCACTCACTTGCTCAATGCAGGGGCAGACCTCAACGATATAAAGGAACTTTTAGGACACAGCTCACTCGCTGCCACCCAAATTTATACACACAACTCCATCTCCAAACTTCAAAACGTTCATAAATTGGCACATCCACGTGCCATAAACCCTCAAACACAATAAAATTATGAAAGTAAGCGTTCAGTCCATTCACTTTGATGCAGATGTAAAACTGCTCGAGTTTATCCAAAAAAAATGCGACAAATTAGATGTTTTTTTTGACCGAATAATAGATGCAAATGTGTATCTTAGACTCGAAAAACACGACCCAAAACAGAATAAGTTGGTAGAAATTAAAATTCATGTGCCGGGTGAAACGCTTATCGCTACCGAATATGGGGCAAGTTTTGAGGAAGCGACCGATTTTTGTACCGAAAAATTGAAGGCGCAACTCAAAAGGTTTAAAGAAAAACACAATCCGCATCATGCGCAAAAAATGTCTCCTGCGATTATTTCTGAAATCGAAAATGATTGAGCAGAGGTTGTTTGCTGACTGAAAAAAGCCGCCTATATGCAAGTATAGGCGGCTTTTTTAGCAGTTCAGTTTTTCAAACCGCACAAAGCTTATATTTTGAACGGGATAAATTTACCGAAATATACAAGTCCTATAAGGGTAGCGCAATTTTGAAAAGTGCGCCACCCTGCTGCGGCAACAGCCCTATAACAATAGGCAAAAAGCATATTTTACCTTATTCAATGAGTAGTTTTCCATATTCTTTGTGGTTATTGTAAAATATTGTGTAAAGATACACGCCTTTTGGCAACTTCCCAAGTTGAATTTGGGTGTTGCTTGATGTGAGCGATTGTGAAAAGACTTCTTTCCCTGACAAGTCGAACAAAGCAAAAGTAGCTGCTTGCGCTTGCTTTGACAGCTCTATATACAGCGTATTATGCGCAGGATTGGGATAGACCTTGCTTTGCGCACTGCGCACTGCTACCTGATGACTGACTGTGAGGCTATCGCAGCCACTCCCAAAGGCTGCCCCAAGACGGAAATTGGGGAAGTTGGGTATCGTGTTATTGAGATGCGGCAGTACTAAGCCATGCTGCTCAAAATGGCAAGACAAACCCGCAGAATCTGGATATTGAATGACGGGAACAGATAAAACGCTTCCTGCATTTACATATATTTTTCCATTAGGTGCAAGAGTTGTTCCTGTAAAACCGCCGGGAGAATAAGGGTCAGGCAAGCCATCAATCACCCCTATTGTTATAATGCTGCTACCAATATCGCTTGCCCACATATCATACTGATAGGCATATCCGCCATTTGTAAGGTATAGATAACGAGAACTGGGTGAAAATTCTACCCCTCCAGAACCTGTGCTATCAGGATTGTAATATACAGGTATCGTTATCAAATTACTATACAAGCCGTTGCATCTATCAAAATCCATAATGTGCAGGGTAGCATCTTGAAAACGTGCATATTTTGTACCATCTTGAGAATATCTGGCTTCCCAAACCGCATCAAAAGTAATCCCATCTATACAAGCTTGCCCTTTGTTTTCAAAACCTGTAGGCGTAAGTAAAAAACGTTCATAACATTTATCTCCCTTTATAGAAAATAATAGCCACCAATCCCGCCCATTGCCATGTCTGCAAGCAGTAATAGTTCCATCTCCTTTGTCTAAGGTAAATAGGGTTTGATTTTTCGCCACAACTGCTCCCAAACCTTGATTTAGAGACATATCTACTTTGGAATATAAAACCTCTGTAGGATAATAGTTGGATTGTAAATACTCTTTCAAAGTATTATGAATGATAAAGTACTCTGTGGGATGTTCAGGAATCGGAAGAATTAAAGCTGATTGTCGCACAGGTAAGCCAGCACCCTGCCATGTTTCCCACAAGTCGCCATAATTCAAGCTATCTCCATTTTGCAATATGACATTATTTTTATCTCTTACTTCTATCCCATTTGTGTAAAATAAAAGATTGCCTAATGTGTCCGAAATAGAAGCGTTGCAAACTCCTAAGTTTAGGGTATCTTGGATAAGGGTAATGCTTGGTGTTTGATTATTAAAGTTAATGAGCATCGGACCAATAGGATAACTACCATTTGGATGTTCGTAACCTAATATCCAAGAATTATCCCTTTTTGCATCTTGTGAAAATACTAAGTATGATACCAAGTATGTGAATATGATGAAGATATATAATTTTTTCATGATGTCATAAAAAATAGGGGTAGCTTCATATCGAGGCTACCCCTATGCGTTGGGATTAGTGAATAATGATTAATTTTTCTCTGTACAAATGTTCTCCTTTACGGCTTACCTGAAACATGTACACTCCTTGGCTAAGGTTAGCTACTGAAAAAACATATTCTGTAATATGGTTAGGGAGGGTAAATAACATTACTTCTTGCCCTACGCTATTGTGTATGCTTACCTCGTATGTATCTGAACCTGTACCTGAAGGTATCACTAAATTGCAGGAATTATCCGTAGGATTGGGATATAGTATAATATATCTTGTGTCTTTTATGATAAATTCATTCGCATGTTGCCGCCATTGTTGTCCTTGATTTGCACATTCTCCCTCATCATCATAGATAGCTTCTGCATTTACAAAATCGTATAGCCCCCTCGCTAAGAATACAGCAGGTCCACCCGTAATAGGACACTGATAAGCGATGTCTATGAGTATTTGTAGCTGCGGCTCGGAGAAGTCTGCATTTCCTACAGCAATAGTGGATAGATAAATAGCATTTATGGCTTTTTGGTTTATGTCGTATTGTTCTGAAGCTTGCAAAGAAGTATTGTTATTAACAATAGCTACTAAATTTGTGCTATCTATCAGATTTCCATTTTCTCGCTGGCTTTCAGCAATTTGTGAAATGCTATTTAAAATACCCGCACGATTGCTTTCAAGTAATGTGCTATCCATGCTGCTTGCTCCTTGCAACAAACTATCTATTACCACTAAAGAATCTGCATACATCATAGTGCTATGTGCGGCGGCTTTTAGAGAGGCTTGGGCATTTTCATTTATAGCCATTACTTCTGCTGTTTGCAAATGTAATTCATGAAAATCGGCAATATTGGTCTGTGCCAAAGAATCAAACCAAATCTGTATAGTATCTCCAGCAGCGAGTAGCAAACTATCATTTTCTGCATATTTGCTATACACAGAGCGAGAGGCAAACCATTTGTTTTCTTCTTCAAACTCAGCAGTTTGGTAGGTGTTAGTAGCTAAGCCCACCCAAGACAAGGCTGTAGCCTCGTTTTCCTGTGGGAACAGCCCCATAAACAACAGGCAAAAAGCATATTTTACCTTATTCGATGAGTAGTTTTCCATATTCTTGTTGGTTGTTGAAAAGTAGTTTGTAAAAATACACGCCTTTTGGCAAAATGCCTAATTTGAGTTGTGTATTTTTTGCAGAAAAATGATGTACCAACACCTCTTTTCCTGCCATGTCATACAATAGAAAAGTAGCTGCTTGCGCTTGCTTGGTCAGCTCTATATACAGCGTATTATGCGCAGGATTCGGATATACCTTGCTTTGCGCACTGCTCACTGCTACCTGATGACTGACGGTGAGGCTATCGCAGCCACTCCCGAAGGCTGCCCCAAGACGGAAATTGGGGAAATTGGGGATAGTAATATTCAATCTTGGTAATGGTAATCCTCTTAACACAAAATTACAACCTGTGCCTGCGGAATCGGGTGCATTAATAACATCTAAAGATTTTGCACCTCCTAAAATATATATTTTCCCATCAGGTGCTGCTGTACAATATGCAATAGACCCTGGCTGATAAGGATCGGGAACTCCATCAACAACCCCTATAGTTATACGGCTACTTGCAATGTTATTTGCCCAAGTGTCATATTGCAACATGTAAGCGCAACTACTAAGATATAGATAGTGCGAATCTGTAGAAAACTCAAGTCCACCACAACTTGTACTATCTGCATTGTAGGGTATAGGAATCGTTATCAAATTGCTATACAAGCCATTACACCTATCAAAGTCCATAATATGTAGCGTAGAATCTTGAAAACGAGCATATTTTGTGCCATCTCCTGAATATTTTGCTTGCCATACGGCATCAAAAATTATTCCATCTATACAAGTCTGTCCTTTATCCTCAAAACCATTAGGCGTAAGTAAAAAACGCTTATAACAGTTAGTATTTCTTGTCGGAAATAATAACCACCAGTCTCGCCCGTTTCCATGCCTACAAGCTGTAATAGCTACTTCTGCTTTATCTTGTATAGAAAAGGGCTGGTTTTTAATTATAACACCGCCAAATCCTTGATTTAAAGACATATCTATTTGAGAATAAAGAACTTCGGTAGGATAATAGTTTCCTTGTACATACTCATTTAGCGTATTATGAATAACAAAGTATTCATTATTATGTGCTGGAAAAGGAAGTATTAATGCCCCTTGTTGTAATGGCATACCTGTATCATGCCATGTTTCCCACAAATCGCCATAATTTAAGCTATCTCCATTTTGTAGTATGGTATTATTTTTATCTCTTATGTCTATCCCATTTGTGTAGAATAATAAATTACCTGCTGTGTCCGAAATAGAAGCGTTGCAAGCGTTGAAATGGGTTGTATCTGTAATGAAATTGAAGGCAGGACTTCCTGTATTAAAAGTAACTTTCATTCCCCCATACAACATACTTGCATCAGGATAGCCATAGCCTAAGACCCACGTATTGTCTCTTTGTGTATGTGCTAAGTGCAATAAGCAACTTAAAATGAGTAATAATATACTATATTTTTTCATAATATTGAAGCTAAAGGATAAAAGGAGACAAGGCAGCCAAGGCAGCCAAGTAGTTTGACTGCCTAATCTCCTAAAGTAGTTGTGTTAATGATGAATAATAATGAGTTTTTCGGCGTGAATTACTTCTGCACTTTGTTTTACCACACAATAATACACGCCATTTGCGAGGTTTGCTGTGGAAAATGTGTGTTCAGAAGTGTTTTCTGCAATAGTGGAAGTAAATATACTGTTTCCTAAAGCATCAAAAATGCTTATTTGATAGGTTTGTTTGGAAATCGGAACAATAATATTTACTAACTCGTCTGTAGGATTCGGGAATATTTTGATGTATTCCGTTTTGCTTTTTACTTGGTTTTGCCGCCATTGCTGCCCTTGTACTGCACAGATATCCTCATCATCATACATAGCTTCT
>JAYUZN010000475.1:0-6237 GCA_043751755.1 Bacteroidota bacterium
ACCTTTGTATCTACAGGTTTATCCAAAATAGCATCTGTTATATCTGAAATACTATCAGAAGTTACCAATTTTCCCGAAATCGGAGAATAGGTTTTGCCCATTCTGGCAAAAAGCACCTTCAAATAGTCGTAAATTTCCGTAACAGTTCCCACCGTAGAACGGGGATTTGAGGTACTTACCTTCTGCTGAATCGCCATTGCGGGCGAAATGCCATGAATATAATCCACGTCCGGCTTGTCCATACGTGCCAAAAACTGCCGAGCATACGAGCTAAGGCTCTCTACATACCGCCGCTGCCCCTCCGCATACAACGTATCATACGCAAGCGAGGACTTGCCTGAGCCACTCACGCCTGTTATCACCACCATTTTATTGCGCTGAATCTCAACGCTTACATTTTTGAGATTATTGACGCGCGCGTTTTTGATGAATATATTTTTGTGTTGCATTTTTATGAATCTAAGTAGTTGTCAATGAATATTTTATCTATTTTATCAAGAATATTATAGTCCTTTTTATTTTCAATTACAGAAAGCCTAAAGTGTTTAAATAATGCTAAAATTTGTTGCTGTATTTCCCCGTTAAGAAGTCCTAAATCAAGCATCATGCCTTTATTGAGGTCATTAGGCTCAAATTTTTGTAAGCCATTTCCATATTCACGTCCATTATCTTCAAAAATTTGTTTTGCTGTATTTGTCAAAAGATAGGCAAATAATAAGTCTATTTCGACTTCACAAAGCAAGTCATTTTGTTTGGGATAAATGCAATGATAGACGGTTAAATTAGAAATATTGGCTTCATTTCTGATAAAACGCAAGCCTGTTCTGTTAAAAACAGAGACCCAAATAGGTGCGGGAGGGCGGTTTTCTAAGGCATACCAAGGATTCCTATTCGCTGTTAAAAACCGTTTATCTATTTCATTTGCTATTCCTTTTTTCAAATATTCATCTACTTTTTTATTATTTGAATCTATAACATTCAAAAGAAACATATTTTTATCTTTTGACTTTAGGATTTCAAAATCGGATAAGGTGAAAAAAGGAGTCTTTGTGTCAGTTGCTTTGCAAATACAAGGCAGTAGATATTTTTCTTCAATGGCAAATATTTTTGCTTTTGAAAGATTAAAGGTAAAATAGTCATTTGCGCCTGTTGCAATGCCCCGAACGACTTTTGCATACCTTGAAAAAGGAACAAGATGCTTGAATTTTATGCCATTTTGAGGCTGATAATAGGCTTTCCATTTAATTTCTGGATTTAATGTGGAAAATTTATAACTTTGTTTTGTGTCTGTAACATGAGGGTAATTATCAATAAGTTGTGTTATTTTACTCAACTCTTTCAAAGAGTGAATATTGGTAAATTGAACCTTATCTGTCAAATTATCGTTTGCACAAAGCAGGATAGAAGCTGTTGTTAAAGCATCATCAAAAACATTTTCTTCAAAGTTAATAACAATAATATGTCTGAGTGTTTTGCTGTTAATTAAATAATTTTTTACTAATTTTCCATAATCAGAATTGAGAAATTCGGAAGGAATAATATAGGCACAACGCCCATTTTCGGCTAATTGATGGATAGATTTTAGCAAAAATAAGGGATAAAGGTTGGTAAAACCATTCAATTTACAATGTAAATGTGTTTCAACTTCTTTAAGGATATTTTTATTGTCATAATCATGAAATTTGAAATAGGGAGGATTGCAGATAATGCCGTCATATTTATTTTCCCAATCATTGTACATATAATCTTGTAAAACAAAATTGATGTTTTTAGCATTGGGAAAATGCTGTTTTGCTACGTCAAAAATGGTTTCATCTATTTCAAATCCTGTAATTTCTATATTTTTATTATGATTTAACAAAGCTCTTGAAAACACCCCCAAGCCAAAAGCGGGTTCTAAGACCGTTTTTAGCTGTTTATTTTCCAAAATCCATTTTGCCATAACCTCAGCTATCGGAAATGGCGTAAAAAACTGTGCAAATTTTTTACGGTGTGCCAATGAAATTGATTTTGAATATTCATTTTCGATAACATTGTAAGATATATTTTCTCTTTGTTCTATCATTAAAAATCTGTTTCTTGAATGTTTAACATTTTCCTTAAATTGTCTATGTCGAGATAGGCTGTTCCGCCTTTGAAGCTTACATAAAACAGCAATCTTCCCCTATCCATTTCTTTTCTTACACTTTTGTGCAAAGGTTCGTCTACTTTTGAGGCAATAAGCGTTCCTGATTTTGAATTAATTTTGATAGTTGTTTTATTTTGATTTTTAGTATCTGTTTCTACCGAAAATATAACTCCTTCATTATCAGGGTTTGAAATGATTGTTAAAATCTGTTCATAAGAAATCCCATACACTTTATCGAAAAATACTTGAAAATAAAAATGGGGAACATTGAAGGTTTCAATCCACTTATAAACTACTTTTATATCTTCTACTTTTGGGGTAATAGAAAGATAATCCCTTTTTTGAATTTCTTTGATGGCAGTTTTGAGCTGCCTGAAAAGGTCTTTTACTTGTATCAATCTTTCAGAAGAACTCCAACTCGGCACCCTAAAATCTGTAACATTTAGCGTTTTTGCCGTTATTCCGTTTAGCAAATCAATGTAATTTTGTCTTGACGGGTGCGCCAAAACATCAGCATATTTTGCCAAAATAGTCTCTTTTGTTTGCAAGGCAAGGTGTGTAAATTTCTCTGTTCTTGCTTGCATAGCTTCTTCATAGCGGTCAATTAAGAAGGCACTCGAACGGACTTCAATGCCTGCAATCGCTTTTTTGACATAATCTGTAATCTGCTCATGCGGGATTTGGCTAATATCAAAACCTAAATTAGTCTCAAAATCGCTTTTTTTAAAAATTAACAAATCGGGTCTTTTACCAATTGTGTCAAGTTCTGTTTGAAATGCTTGATAAAAAGTGTCAAAACCTTCCTCTCCTGCAACTAAATCGTCAGATTTCCCATATTTTACAGCAACAAAATGATTCGAAGTTTCATTGATAGCCCTTATCACGAGGTTTTCAGCCCAATCTCCTTGCTCTTTATTGGTAATAAAATTGGACGAAGCTTGCGTAGGCGTTCTTGCAGGGTCTCTTGGCTGCGTAAAATCTACTAATTCCGTAAAAACACTTTTGGTCAATTCCCTAATTATATTTTGGTAGTTCATTTATTATATGCGGATTTATTGCGCAAATGTAGGGCTTTTTTTGCAAATAGAAAATATTTTTAGCTAATTTTAGGAGAAAAGTGCCATTTGAATAGCAGTTAAAAATTCTCTTTACGGATTTTTGAACTTAGTCTAAGTACGCGTGGCGCGCTTTTGAAAAGTGCGCCACGCTAAGACCGACAAAATGCCCTACTTAGCGTATCAAATCCCCAGCTTTATCGACTGTTCAGTGCTAACTGTTCACTGTTCACTGTGCTGCCTTTTTTGCTGCTGCCTCCTCCTTTGTCATCAAGCCAAAATGATAGACCAAATCATTTCTATCGCTCACACTTATGTCATATACTTTGGTCATAGTGAGGCACTCGGTAGGGCAAACAGTCGTGCATAAACCGCAATAACAGCATTTTGCCATGTCTATGTCAAAAACAGGCAGATGTAAGCGTTTTTTGGAGCCATCAGAAGTATTGCCCAAGTCTTCATTTGTCTTAAATCCCTCAATATCAATGCAATCTACAGGGCAAATTCTGGCACATTTGTCGCACACAATACAATCTTCTGCCTCCAAATGCAGTAGATAACGCCCATTGTCGGGGATAGGAATATTTTGAAAAGGATATTGAACCGTAACTGCCTTATTTGCCTCCTCAAAATAATTCGGCTTTTCTATGTCGTGATTTTGACGACTTTGTGTGCCTTTGCGCAAGTGCGGAAAGGTTACTTTCATGCCTTCCCACAAGGTAGCAATCGTATGAAATATGTCTTTAAAATAGGTCATAACAGTTAGCCGTGAACAGTTAGCAGTAAATAGTTATTTGTCTATATTGGTTTCCGCTACAATATACAAAGGTCTTTGTTTGACATCTGTACTAATGCGACTTATATATTCGCCAATGAGTCCTATCGTCAAAAGTTGTATGCCCCCGATAAACATGCTGCTTATCAGGAGTGAAGTCCAACCTGCTACCGCATTGTGAAGCACAAAGTTAGCAAATAAGGCATACAAAATGACCAAAAAAGAGAAACCGGACACGCAAAAGCCCAAATAAGTCGCCAATTTGAGGGGTGCGTCTGAGAAAGAAGTGATGCCGTCTATAGCAAAACGCAGCATTTTGGAAAAGGGGTAGCCCGTTTTGCCTATGACTCTTTCCTGTCGGTCGTATTCGACAGGGCATTGCGAAAAACCTGTCCATGCGATTTGCCCCCGCAAAAACTTGCTTCTTTCGGGCATTTTGCGCAACTGCGCTACTACGGCAGCATCTATGAGCCGAAAATCGCCCGTATCTAAGGGAATATCTATCGAAGTTATACGTGCTAAGGTGCGATAAAACAGCTTTGCTGTGAGCTTTTTGAACCACGTTTCTCCTGCACGAGAACGTCTTTGGGCATACACAATTTTAAAACCTTCTAAATATTTTTGATATAACTCGGCAATAACGGGTGGTGGGTCTTGCAAATCCCCGTCAATGATGACTACCGCCTTGCCTTGTGTGAGGTCTAAGCCTGCGCTAACGGCAATTTGATGCCCAAAATTGCGGGTAAAACTTAGGTATTTTACCTGTGCTTTTGCTTGAGCCAAACTACGCACTTTCGCTAAAGAATCGTCCTTGCTCCCGTCATTTACATAAATAATTTCATAGTCCTCTCCCACCAATTGCTGCGCAACGGCTACGATTTGCCTATTCAGCTCTGCAACAATGGCAGATTCGTTGAAAATAGGCACTATAATGGAGAGTGCTATCATGGCGCAAAAGTACGAAGAAGGAGGGAATAATAAAAATGCGCCGTTGTCAGTGGGACACTGACAA
The DNA here is from genome assembly GCA_043751755.1 of Bacteroidota bacterium. GTDB lineage: Bacteria > Bacteroidota > Bacteroidia > J057 > J057 > JAAFHL01. The sequence goes on from JAYUZN010000475.1 coordinate 4,971, forward strand.
CGGCAGGGACACTGACAACGGCGGTGGAGAAGGTATTTATGTCTTTTATCTGCGAAATCTGCTATCCTCTGCGAAAATCTGCGTGAAACTGCATGAAACTTCTTTTCTGTACAACATTTTTCCCTATATTTGTGCGAAATTACGTCATGCCTATCAAATGGATACAAACTACATAGATATTCTCATTAGTGCTGTGTTAGCCTTTGTGATGCTGGGAATAGGAATGTCACTTACTTGGGGCGATTTTCGGCAAGTCTTGGCTTTTCAAAAACCCTTGTGGGTAGGTTTGCTGCTACAAATTCTGATAGTGCCTGTGTTATCTTTTGGAATTGCCTATTATTGGCAGCTTCCTACGAATTGGAAAGTGGGTTTTGTGATTCTCGCCATCTGTCCGGGCGGCACTACGGCAAGTTTTATTTCTTATTTGTTCAAAGGAAATGTAGCCCTTGCCATTGCCTTGACGACTATCAATAGTTTTCTGACTTTGTTCACGATTCCGCTCATCAGCAACTTTGCCTTGCGATTCTTTGCACAGCAAGATGCCTTGATTCAACTCCCTTTTTGGGAAACATTTTTGCACATTTGCTTGATTACGATTGTACCTGCCACGATTGGCGTGTTGATTCGGCAAGTTTGGGCGGATTTTGCGCAGCAAGCGCAACATAAATTGAAGTTTGTTACTGTTTTTATGTTAGGAATTATTTTTATTGCCAAAATTTTTGGAGGAGGCAAGGCTTCTATTTCTGCTCAAGACATTTTGCAGCTGCTTCCGATAACGTTTATTCTCAATGTGTTGGGGCTATCATTGGGCTATTTGGGGGCAAAAATGGTAGGTTTAACCCGAAAAGATAGCTTTACCATTGGAACAGAAATGGCAATTCATAATACGACTTTGGCTTTTTTGGTAACAGATACGTTGTTACATACGCCAGATTTGTCTAAGCCTGCCTTAGTCTATTCGCTTTTTAGCTTTTGGACAGCAGTATTGTTTGGTTGGGGGATTATGAGAAAGTCGGTTTTTTCGCAATGAATCGTATGTCTTTTGTAGGGAAACTGTCCTAATTTGTGATAATGTGGCATAATTTACGGAATCAATTTGAAAGGCAAAAGTAGGCTTTTTTGTGGGGAAATACAAAATAAAAAAGCCGAGTCGCGTATCATTATCAATACAAAATAATCCCCACAAGGTTAGCATCATCATTGGGCGGGCGCACAGGCTTTTTAGTCTCTCCCAACCAAAAAAATATCTCACATAAATTTGCGTAAA
>JAYUZN010000476.1:0-1512 GCA_043751755.1 Bacteroidota bacterium
GTTGCGCCATGGTCTGCAGTGAGAAAAATGACATAATTTTTATTGGGAATATTTTCGTCTAAATAAGCAAACATTTCTGCCAAATCCCTATCAAGCCGCAAATAAGTATCTTCTGTTTCTACTGCCATTGTACCAAATTGATGCCCTACATAATCCGTAGAAGAAAAGCTAACTGCCAATAAATCAGGATATTGGTCTTGTCCTAGCTGTTCGCCTTTGAGGGCAGCAAGCGCGAAATCTTTGGTAAGGCTATTGCCAAAAGGCGTAGCTGCAATGAGGGGATAGCCGTAGGTTTTTCGTAATACAGGCAGATTATGGGGAAAAACAGGCTTTTCTTCGCCCGTATATTTGCCTTCATATACAGTGTTATCTTCTGTACTTTCTGTGTAGTTTTGTATAGGCAAAAGGGGATTCCAGACTTGTGAAAGGTAGCTATTCGCCTTTTTTTGCGCATTAAATTCCTTTGCCCAAGTAGGCAATTCCTTCAGATAAAAGCTACTCGTCATCCATTGCCCCGTAGTGTCCCGCAAATCGAACCAATACGCAGTATTTCCGGCATGTCCTGCGGGCATAATTGCGCCTCTGTCTTTGAGAGCTATGCCAATAACCTTCGATTTTCCCTGCGAAAAAAGCCGCAACTCATCAGATATATTGCTGCTTATCAGCCTTTTGGGAGACATTGAGCCAGATTTTGCCCCACCTCCCACATTTCTCACGCTTGTATCTTCCGCACAATACACCATTTTATTTTCTGCCCGCGAAAACCAGTCATTGGAAATAATGCCATGTGCCGAAGGGCTGCTTCCTGCATAAATAGAGGCATGTCCAGGTCCTGTGTAGGTAGGCATATAATTAAAATGCGTATTTTCGCAGTTTAAACCCTTGTTTATCAAGCGTTTAAAGCCACCTTCTCCGTATTTATTCCAATAGCGCATGAGGTAATCGTAGCGCATTTGGTCCACAATAATCCCTACGACCAAATTGGGACTTTGATAGGGACGTGTGTCCTGTGCGAAGGTTTTTGTCGCAATAAAGAGGAATAAAAGTAAAATGTTTTTTTGCATAAAAAATGATTTTGCCACAAAATTACGAAGAAAATAAGGACTTTTATTAAGATAAAAAGAAATTATCATTACCTTTGCTACCCGTAGCTGCCATTTTCTAAATGGTAGCGTTCATTGCCATTTAAAAAATGGCAACTACGTAATAAATAACCATGCGTCCTCGTTTTTCTCCCGAAACCTATATTCAAGCGATTCTTGCGGGCAACAAAGTCATGCTTAGTCGTGCTATAACCCTGATAGAAAGCCGTTTAAATTCGGATAATGAGTTGGCACAAGCCGTTATAGAAGGCTGCCTGCCGCATAGTGGAGGGGCTTTTCGGATAGGAATTACAGGTGTACCTGGGGCAGGAAAAAGCACTTTTATTGATACTTTTGGGACTATGCTTGCCAACAAGGGGCATAAAATCGCTGTACTTGCCATAGACCCTTCGAGCAATGTGTCGGGGGG
>JAYUZN010000477.1:0-9288 GCA_043751755.1 Bacteroidota bacterium
TTTTAAGAGTGGCTCACTTTCAAAAAGTGAGCCACTCTTAAAACCACATAACTATTTTTCATTTATGTCTATAAAGTCATTCATTGCTAAGTTATTAGCAAAAAAAAGGGCAAAATATTATCAACATATTTCTGATAATGCGCTTGCTACGCAAGCAAAAGTTTTTGCAGAACTGATAGCAACTGCCCAACATACTGAATTTGGCAAAGCCCATCATTTTTCAGAAATAAAGACCTATAAAGACTTTCAGCAGAGAGTGCCTGTGCGAGATTATGAGCAGCTAAAACCCTATTTTGACGCAATTTATGCAGGAAAAACCGATATTTTGTGGAAAGGAAAACCCCTTTATTTAGCCAAAACTTCTGGCACAACTTCTGGCGCAAAATATATCCCTATTACGAAAGAATCTATTAAATATCAGATTGAAGGCGCAAGAGATACTTTGTTATTGTACATTTATCATAGTGGAAAAGCCGATTTTCTTTCGGGAAAAATGATGTTTCTTTCGGGCAGTCCTGTGTTAGAAACGAATGAATATGGCGTAAAAATAGGGCGACTTTCGGGCATTGTCAATCATTTTGTGCCGAGTTATTTGCAGACAAATCGTGTCCCTACGTTTGAAACAAATTGCATAGAAGCATGGGAAACGAAGGTGCAGAAAATTGTGGAGGAGACAAAAACAGAGGATTTGCGGCTTATTTCGGGGATTCCCCCTTGGGTGCAGATGTTTTTTGAAGAAACCTACAAAGAAACGGGCAAAATGCCTTTGGAAGTTTGGAAAAACTTGGAAGTTTTTGTGCAAGGTGGCGTAGATTTTAGTGCCTATAAGCCTATTTTTAACAAGTATTGGGGAGATAAAGTAGATATTATCGAGTTATTCCCAGCCTCTGAAGGTTTTTTTGCTTTTCAAGACGACTATAAAGACCCTAATTTACTGTTAATCTTGAATGGAGGCATTTTTTATGAGTTTATCGCTATGCAAGAATATGGAAAAGAAGGAGCAAAACGCCTTACCCTCGCCGAAGTGGAGCTAAATACCCAATATGCTATGATTATTTCTACAAATGCAGGGCTTTGGGCGTATGATTTGGGGGATACTATTAAATTTACTTCCTTAACTCCCTACAAAATACGGGTTACGGGCAGGGTTAAGCATTTTCTTTCTGCTTTTGGGGAACATGTTATAGTGGAAGAAGTGAATAAGGCTATGTTGCTGGCATGTGAAGCATATAAGGCTGAATTTCAGGAGTTTACGGTTGCGCCTTCTGTGAGTACGGTCAAAGGCGAGTCTTTCCACGAATGGTTTGTGGAGTTTACACAAGAACCTGCTGATATACAAGGCTTTATAGAAAAATTAGATGCCTCTTTGCAAGCGCAAAACAGTTATTACAAAGACCTTAGAGACGGAAATATGCTCAAACAGCCTGTTATTCACCTTTTGTCTTTGGGGGCTTGTCGGGAATATATGCGTTCGCAAGGGAAATTAGGGGGACAAAATAAGTTTCCCCGCTTGGGGAATGATAGGAAAATGGCGGATTTTTTGTTGTTGTCGAAAAATTAAAAAAAGAAACCGCTACAAATAAAAGTTTCTTGCGTATTGCCATTTTAGGTTAATTTTTGCATAAATTGATGAGTTCTTCAAATTAGGGTTTCATTGTTTCAGCTTCTTCTCTTGTATAAAATTCAATAGATATTTGTGTATCTATACTGCAAACGGGGTAAATTTTCTCATTCTACGAAAAATGAAATATCAGCATTTCGAGGGTGGCGCACCTTTTAAAGGTGCGCCACCCTTACAGGATTTGTATATTTCGGAAAATTTATCCCGTTCAAAGTATAAATAATTTTGATTATCCTTTTCTGGAATTGCGTTCTTTGCGGTTAAAATGGTGATAATCAATCTTGCAAGTCTAATAATTCATTCATTTGTCAGTTTGATTTTGTTTAATTTTTCGCAAAGTTCAATGTTTTTCTGGGTCCCACTTTTACGTTTATTGTCAGAGTTAAAATCTGTTGCAATAAAATGCGTGCAAGCTTTTATCGCTTCTAAATCTCGTTGCTCGTCATTTTCAAATCCACCCTTAATTGTCCAACTATTTACCTTTGTTTTGAATTTGTCGGGCAAGTATCTTGGTTTGTCAGCAACGTGATAAATTGTAACATTTGCAGAACTACATTTTAAGAGTTCCATTGTCAAAGTATCAACGCCTTTGAAGTCACAAACTATAAAAGTTATATGCTCATTGTCGAAATAAAGATTGAGTATTTCTTCGTAATGAGTCTTAAAGTCTGGGAAACTAATATTCCCATTTCCGAATATGTAAATTTTCATCGTGTTTTTTTACAATGACCGCCAACAAACAGGGCTTTGTGCAGGTTGGAAAATAGTATTCCGTCTGCCTGAAACCGCTGCTTATTGAAAATTTAAAGTTGAAGTTAAGTACAAAAGTCGATAGATATTCGTCCGCCGAAACTGAAGCCAAATAGAATTACAAATGCTCATTGTTATTCCGTCTGCCCAACTTGCAGCAAACCTAATGTTGGCTGCTGGGCTTCTTTGTGCTGTCAGTCGCTACTTGTTTCTTGGCTCAAATGGCGGTGTCCATTTTTTTGTTGCCATAATATTTTTTACGTCCTGATAAGAAAGTGGGTAAAAGTTATGGCAGTCCACACCTACATCAAATGATAATGAAGTTTCATCGTCAGGAAGGTCTCCGTGAGAATGTCCATACAAATGCCAAGTTCCATAGTGACTTGCATTCCAAACTCTCATAGCATAATGAAACAAAACAATAAAACGTTGTCCTTTATGTGCGTCTGGGTCGCTCACTGTCAATTCGTAATAGTCTTTAATCCATTGAAATTTGTCAGCACATTCAATTGCAGCACTTTCGTGATTACCTGTTATTAGATAAATTTTCCCATTTAGTCTGTCAAGAAGTTGTCGCAATTTACTTGCTGAAAGTAAAGCAAAGTCGCCAACGTGGTAAACGTCATCGTCCTTACCAATTTTTTCGTTCCAACGTTCAATCATAGTTTCATTCATTTCCTCAACGTTTGCAAAAGGTCGTTTAGAAAATTCAATGATATTTTTGTGTCCAAAATGATTATCAGATGTGAACCATATTTTATTTGTCTCCATAAATTTTAATATTTCTTACTTAAATTTTGATGTGTGTCGTATTGACAATATGCTCTGCTAATTCTTGACTCAACGACAAATGCTTAATTTGAATAGCCAAACCAAAATTTGCCCACATATTCATACCTCTATCAGAAGCATTTGTTACTGCTACCCGATAAATTTTTGCCGTAGTTTTAACGTATGTTATATCCGCGCTTAAATTCAACACTTTATCCGAAAACTCCGAAAAATCGTTGAGAATCGCCTTTTTATAATGTTAAAAAACAAAGTCCTTCTTGTATCCGAAAAACCCTGCATATTTCCAATTAATGCTAAAAGATTGGCAAGGAAAACCCGCCATATAGAATATCATGATTAGGAATATTATGAGGGTTTATTTCGGTAATATCGCCTTCAGGCAACTCACCAAAATTTGCCTCATACATTTTCTGGGCATCTTTATCCCATTCCGAAGTAAAAACATTTTCGCAACCAAAATGCTCAAACCCTCACCTAATTCCCCCAATCCCTGCAAACAAATCTATTGTTTTCATTCTTTGTGTATCATTACTAAAATTAATGCACAAAGATATAAGTTTATTTGATAAGTTGCTCTTTTACTCGTAAGTTTTTCTTTTACTGGCACACAATATCAATATTGCCGAAAATATCAGCCCTACTCTGGCAGTACTTCCGTCAATAATCTTGCTTGTTTTATATAAAATTCTCCCTCTTTCGTGATTTTGAACTCAATATCTACGCCATAATTGTGCGTATCTCCCAAGTTTTTTTGCCTTTCTATAAAATGCTGGTGAACCGCCAAAACTTGTGCTTGTAAAATCGGTAAAAGGGTAGAATATACCTCATTTTCCACAAAAACAGGCTTTATACTTGATTTTGAAAGAATTTTTCCTACTGCCTTTTTTTTTATATCTAAGAAAAAAGCCTCACAAATCGCCTCATTTTCAGGGCTAACAATGGGATTATCCCCACTTTGCACATTGACCAAAATCGCAATTTCTCCATTTGCTTGCGGCTGTGTGAGAATCACGCCATTTGCTGTCTCCTCCGAAAAAGCGGCATGTATCAAAATCGCCATAGCCGCCTTCGTATGGTCAATTCCATAATATTCGCGCTCTTGAAACGCCTCCCACGTCCAAAGGGAAGCATAAATTTCAAGGATTTTGAGAGCTAAAATGCCGTCCGCCTCATTCAAATAAAAGCCTTGTGAAAGATACAAACCCGCTCCATTGAAATTCGGCAAATCTTCGCAATTTGTGCTGCTGCGAAGTCGAATCTTTGTGTTCGAAGCATAAAACCTTTTTAACTCATTTTTTATAGCATATAAATAAGCATTAGATTCATGAGATTGAATCAGATTTCTAATTTCTTGCAATTTTGCCTGAATTTCAAGGGCAGAAAGTTCCCCCTTTTTTTCGTACAAATCCTTTATTAACGCTTCTGCACCGCTTTCTTTTAGGGTTTGTTGGTAAGCCGAAAATCCAAAAACAAAGGCAGGTTGAATGTATTTTTCATCTAAAAAATCTATCAAAAACGCATAATTTGCTGCCTTCGCTCCCACATATTCAGGCTTGGCATATTCCCAAAAACGAGTTTTTTCTGACAAAATAAAACGCTTATTTAAAGGCATCAAAGCTAAGGGCAAAGCTATTTTTGGGGTAGGAATCGCAAGCGGCTTAGGCTTGCGTTTCTCATTTTCTGCCTTCGCCTCCTGCTCACGAATAGCCCTAACCGTTATTTTGCTCACTGCTAACTGCTCACTGTTCACTGAAATCCGTACATACTTTCCGATATTTTCTTGTAAATGCGGGATTTCTGCCAAATTTTCGGTATAAAGATTGAGGGTTCCTCTATTTTTTGCTAACAAATTGACATGGGAAAGCGGCGTTTGCGGCACAAGCGTAATAATGCCCGCCACAGGAGGCATTTTTTGGGGAATAAAATCCAAAATAACAACGTCATTATAAGTCGCAGCAAGTAACTCCTTTTCATTTTTAATTTCTATCAACTTTCCAAAAGCGGGCATTTCATTTAGGATTTCCGTTTTGGCAGATTTGCAATGATTCATCAAACCTTGCAAAGTGCAGGAACTGAGCTTGAGTATGCCTTTTAATTTTGTTATATTAAAATTATTTGTTCCGCCATTGGACAAAACTATCAAGCCTTTTGTAGCCAGAAAAGGCATTTCTGTCCGCACCAAATCATGTAGTTTTTGGATAGTTGCTGCCAATTCTTCGGGCGAGTCGTCATACTCGTAATCTTCCAAGCGAATCGCCCAATTATAAGTAAGCACATTGCCCTGCCCCCTCTCAAAAACAAAGGGTTTTTTACGCAAATCATAGATAAAAAAAGGAATGTATTGCCTTTTTTCGTGCGATTTTACCAAGTTTTTGAATTGAGGAAACATGATTTTTCGCCCTAAGCCTCTGTTCACAAAGTCGGCATGACCTTTATAAATCTTGCTGTCATAGCAATGAATCGTAGGTTTTGTTTGCCAATCCGTAGCCACAGCTACCCACGCAGGAATGTTGCTGTATGCCATAAATTGCAGACTGTCTTGAGCTGTTAGTTTGGCAAAGACAAGGAGAAAAGCGAAAAAATGAATGAGATGCATGAGAGATAAGTTTTGGGGTTTCACGCAGATTTTCGCAGATTTAACCGCAGATTTTCGCAAATTAACGCATTTTTCAAAAATCTGCGAGAATCTGCGTCTTCCTTCTGCGCAAATCTGCGCGCCCTAAATAAACACAGAATCAAACCCTTAAACGCAAAATTACCCAAATATTTCCCAAATATAAAAAAAAAATCCCAAAAATGTAAAATGATTGTTTGCACATTCCATAACGATTCCCTAATATTGTGCCGTATAAACAAGTAAGTTTGTACTTTTTGTTGAAATTTACCTATTAACAAACATTTATTACATGAAACGATTATTACTGATGATGACCGCTGGAGTCCTGTCCATTAGCGCACTTATCGCGCAGATGACGGTCTCTGGTAAGGTTACGACCGCAGATGGCGGCACTCCTTTGGAGGGGGTAGAGGTAATGGTGAAGGACATGCTAGCAGGTGCCCTCACAGATGGTGAGGGTTCGTACAGGGTCGAGGTTCCTTCTGGGGGAACGACCCTTGTATTTAGCTACACAGGTCGCAAAACCATAGAAGAAGCTATCAATGGTCGTGCTACGATTGATGTGGCTATGGCAGAAGACTTCTTGCAAACAGACGAAGTAGTAGTAACTGCGTTGGGGATTTCTCGTTCTTCTAAAGAATTGGGGTATTCTGCGCAAAACATCAATGGTTCTGCTTTGGTGAACAGCCGCGAAAGCAACGTTGTTGCAGGTTTGAGCGGAAAAGTGGCAGGGGTACAAGTTATCAATTCGGGCGGCTCGCCTGGAGGTTCTGCCTTTATCCGTATTCGTGGGGGTAGTTCTATTACAGGAAACAACCAGCCTTTGTTTGTGGTAGATGGCGTTCCGATTGACAATGGGCAGAATGCTTCAGGTAGCCCTGACAATGGCACAAACAACTTCTTGCAGTCTGTAAACAACTCGAATCGTGCCATCGACATCAACCCCAATGACATCAAGTCTATGACGGTGTTGAAAGGGGCGGCTGCTACGGCTTTGTACGGGATTCGTGCTTCTAATGGGGCGATTATTATCGAAACCAACAAAGGCGGCGACACCAAAGGCAAAATGCACGTAAATCTCAACTCTTCTTACACAATGGACCAGGTAAACAGATTGCCTGACCTCCAAATGCAGTATGGACAAGGACGTGGGGGCTTGTATTATGGTCCTGATTTGCAAGGAAATCCGCGCGCTTTTCGTTCTTGGGGACCTTCGGTAGATACCTTAGTATATCAAGCAGAGCCGGGGTATCTTTGGAATCATCAAGGAAGAATTGTAGGCAAAAGCACAAATCCGACAGGAACGCCTGTTGTGCCAGTGAACAATACAAAAGATTTTTTCCAAACGGGTAGCTCTTTTAACAACAGCATCTCTTTTACAGGCGGAAATCAAGGAGCTAACTTTCGTGCGTCTCTTTCTCGTTTAGACCAAAAAGGGATAGTGCCTAACAGTAGCTTTGTGAGAAATAATGTGTCTGTGGCTGGACAAGTGGCTATCAATGACAAAATGAAGGTAAGTTCTTCTGTGAACTTTGTGAACTCTGGCGGACAACGTGCGCAACAAGGAAGCAATACTTCGGGTTTGATGTTGGGTTTGTTGCGTACTCCTAACACTTTTGATGCAACAAATGGCGGAAGTGACCCTACAGATGCAATTGGCTATGAGTTTGCAAGTGGTGCGCAACGCAGTTATGCAGGGATTTTTGACAATCCGTATTGGACTATCAACAAAAATAAATTCAGAGACAATGTGAATCGTGTTTTCGGAAATGTGCAGTTTGACTACAATCCGTTTGAATGGATGTCGCTTACGTATCGTTTGGGAACAGATGTATATTCTGACCAACGCCGTCAAGAATTTGCGGTAAATTCTAGCACTTCGCCCGCAGGTCAACTTTACACGCAAACTTATTTGTACCAACATCTTAATTCAGATTTGTTCGTAACTTTTAAGAAAAAATTTGGAGAAAACTGGGACGGGTCGATTATGTTGGGACAAAACAGCTATACACGTAGATTGAACATGGACTATACTCAAGGTGATGGGCTTGCTGTGGCAAACTTCTATCACATGTCAAATGCTGCTACGATTAGTTCTCGCCAAAATTTGGATAAATATGGAACACGTGCGGGCTTTGCTGATGCGCGTTTGTCTTACAAAAGCTGGTTATATTTGAATGGAACCTATCGCCAAGAATGGTCTTCTGTACTTGATGGCAGAAACTTCGGCTATGGTTCTGGAAGTGTAGGTTTAGTACTTACAGAGGCGTTGGGCATGTCTGACAACAAAATTTTGTCGTATGCCAAACTTCGTGGCTCGTATGCAGTCGTAGGAAATGACCAACAGCTTACCTATTCTACCAAAAACTACTACACCCTCGCGGCTTATGCTGATGGGTGGACCACAGGGATTGCTTATCCTTTTGATGGACAAGTGGGCTTTACCTATTCTGATGTATTGGGCAATCCAAACTTGAGACCTGAAAAAACGACTTCTACAGAAGTAGGGGCAGATTTGCGCTTCTTTATGGGACGTTTGAATGTGGACTTTACCTACTACAACAACTTGAACAAAGACCAAATTGTACCTGTTCCTATTTCGGCTTCTTCTGGATTCTTGCAACAAGTGGTAAATCTTGGAGCCATTCGTAACAGAGGAATTGAGTTAGTGGTAAGTGCTTCTCCTATCAAAACCAAAGATTTTGAATGGGAAACTACCATCAACTATACCCGCAATCGCAGCATGGTATTGTCTATCAATGACAATCCTAACGACTCTATCACTTTGGGCTTGGGCGGATTTGAAGGTTCTGACATTCGTGCAGTAGAAGGCAAACCTTATGGCTTGTTTTATGGCGAGCGTTGGGAGAGAGACAAAGCTGGGCATATTTTGATTGACGAAACGGGTACGCCTATTATGTCTGCTACGACAGGTCCGATTGGTGACCCAAATCCTAAGTTTTTGATGGGGTGGAGAAACACTTTTACCTACAAAAAAGTCTCTTTGTCTTGCTTGTTTGACGTAAAATATGGCGGCATTATTTGGAATGGTACACGTGGCGCATTGTCTTCTTATGGCACAGCAGCATATACGGCTGATGGGCGTGCAGATACAGGCGTAGTGTTTGGCGGAAATATGGTACTTGCAGATGGCACTGCTATAGAAGGGGGTCGTTATAGCACCATGTTTGACGGCGCAGTAATGGTTCAAACAGATGTAAATGGGCTTCCTGTTTACAATGCAGACGGAAACCCAGTTTACCTTGATGCAAATGGAATCGCAACAACGACTCCTACCGCAAACACTATCCACAGAAAATGGGGAGAATCTTGGTATCGCACAGGCTTGGGCAGTGGTTTCAACGGACCTTCTGAATTATATGTAGAAGATGGTTCTTACTTGCGTTTACGTGAGGTAAATCTTTCTTACCAAATCGTAAAAAATGCGTCTATTACCTTAACGGCTCGTAACTTGTGGTTATTGACCAAATACAAAGGCGTTGACCCT
>JAYUZN010000478.1:0-12450 GCA_043751755.1 Bacteroidota bacterium
AAAAAAATCCGCTAACATTTATATTGCCGACCATAGCCACTTTTCCCTACGCTGCTAATCTGCCCAAAAGTGGCTACGGCAGGCAATATTTTCGTTATGCACCAGTGGCTAAACTTGAAAAACTAAGCATATCCCCAGCCGCACAAAAAACAACCAATGCCCACCGCACAAAGCCGTAGCTTCGCATCCGTTGTTTTTTTGCAACCGCACAGAAAAACTAATTATATTTTTTATTTCTCATAAATTAACTTACATTTTTCAATGAAACAGATTATTACAATCATGTTGGCTTGTTTTTTAACGAGTAATGTGTTTTCTCAAACGCAACAAGTATGGACTAATTACACTACGGTAAATAGCGGCTTGATGGATGATGACGTTTTATCTATTGCGATTGATTCGCAAGGGAATAAATGGGTTGGAACTTATGGTGGTGGTGTTTCAAAATTCGATGGAACAACTTGGATTACTTACACTACTGGAAATAGCGGCTTGGTCTCTGACGAGGTTCGTTCTATTTCTATTGATTCGCAAGGGAATAAATGGGTTGGAACTTATGGCGGTGTTTCAAAATTCGCTGGCACAACTTGGACTACCTACACTACAGTAAATAGTGGCTTGGTCGATGATAACGTTTTGTCTATTGCGATTGATTCACAAGGTAATAAATGGTTTGGAACTTATGGTGGTGTTTCAAAATTCGATGGAACAACTTGGACTACTTACACTACGGTAAATAGCGGCTTGGTCTATGGTGACATTTATTCTATTGCGATTGATTCGCAAGGGAATAAATGGTTTGGAACGGGTAATGGTAATGGTCTTTCAAAATTCGATGGAACAACGTGGACTACTTACACTACGGGAAATAGCGGCTTGGTCAATGATCAGGTTCGTTCTATTGCTATTGATTTGCAAGGGAATAAATGGTTTGGAACTTTTGCCGGCGGTGTTTCAAAATTCGATGGAACAACTTGGACTACTTACACTACGGTAAATAGCGGCTTGGGCTATGATTGGGTTTTTTCTATTGTTATTGATTCGCAAGGGAATAAATGGTTTGGAACTTTTGGCGGCGGTGTTTCAAAGTTAGTTGAAATTTATTTCTACAATGGAAACTATTTTAATACATCTATGGCTAATAGCTGTGGAATAACCAAAGATACTACAAATTGCTTAACGGCTCAATATTCAACTATTTCGGGGATTACAGGAGGCAATACTTATACTTTTGAGAGTTCTGTAGGCACAGACTATATTACAATAACCAATAATAATAATTTGAATGGAGCTATTTATGCAAGTGGTACAACCCCCTTGATTTGGAAAGCCCCTTCATCAGGTACAGTTCGTTTTTATACACACTTAGATTATCTCTATAATTATGATAGTACAACAAGGGTACGCTCTATAACCTCAAACATCCCTACAGCAAATGCAACCCCCTTAGGCATACCTAATTTTTGTATGGGGGGAAATGTGGTATTAAGCGCAGATACAGGAATGAACTACACGTATCAATGGAAAAAAAATGGAAGTAATCTTGCAGGAGGAACGAATAATAGTTATACAGCTACTCTAACAGGAAATTATACCGTTGTTACTGCCCTTGGAACTTGTAAGGATACTTCTAATGGGATAAATGTAATGGTAAATCCCTTACCTCCTGCGACACTTACGAATGTGGGTTCACTTATTTTTTGTGACGGCAAATCGGTTACCCTAAATGCAAACCCAGGCAATGGATTAATGTATGAATGGCAAAATACAGGGGTTCTGATAAATGGAGTAACTACGGCAAGCTATATAGCGACTACGGCAGGGGATTATACAGTAATCGTTACGGATTCAAATAGCTGTTCAAAAACATCTGCGATAAAAACGGTTGTTGTCAATCCTACCCCCGTAGCAACGGTTACAACAAGTGGACCTACTGCGGTTTGTCATGGCGGCTCAGTAGCCCTTTCAACGCCTGCAACAGGCGGATATACTTTTCAATGGAAAAAGAACAACACAAATATTTCGGGAGCAACAAGCAATAACTATATGGCTACTCAAACCGGAAATTATCTCGTTATTGTAACCCTTGGCACTTGTAAAGATACTTCTGTTGTTACGAATGTTCTTATCAATTCGTTGATTAATGCAAGCCTTACTTCTACCCCTAATAATGGGACAAATAACGGGACAGCTACGGTATCTCCATCTGGGGGAACACTGCCTTACCAATATTCGTGGTCAAATGGACAAACAAGCAATCCTACAACAGGACTTTCCACAGCTACTTATGGAGTAACGATTACGGACAGCATAGGATGTACTTACCAATCAAATATATCAGTAAGTAGCAATGTCGGAATGGTAAACAGTCTTATTGATATTACAACATTTGATGTTTTCCCAAACCCGACTAATAGTAGCCTTTTTAATCTGTCTATACTTTCTACGCAAAGTAATGATTTTACGATTACGATTTACAATCATTTGGGGCAAAAAATAATAACTCAAGAGTATCTAAATACGCAATCTATAACTGATAAACTGGAAGTTTCTGCGTTTGCTAAAGGGATTTACTTAATCGAACTTGTTACTCCTAGTGGCAAAATGACTAAGAAGCTAATGATAGAGTAAGGAGTAGGTAATGCTAACGCACAGGCAGCATACCAGCAACCAGCCGCACAAAATCTACGCTTCTTGCCCGTATGCTGCCTCTCCCAGCCCTCTTGGATGGTTAAAAAAAATAAAAATGAGGGTGCATAACAAAGATATTGCCGCCCATAGCCGTTTTCCTACGCACGAAACCAACACTCAAAACGGCTACGAATCGGCAATATTTGGCGTTCTGCGATATTCCAACTATCTTAAAAAAGAATTATATTCTGCTATTAACGAAAATAGATAAGTTATTGATTATCAATATTTTTAAAATCAATATTTCGATATTATTCAAAATCAAAAAAAATATTAACTTTAAATATCATGATTAAATTTACAGAAATAATTGATATTACAGACCATCGTATAGAATTAGCTCTCAATATATATGAAGTTTCATTTCCAGAAAATGAAAAACAGTCTATTTCAATTATTAAGAATAGAATGAAAAAAAATATTTCAAGAATGTTTATTGGAGAAATAGAAAAAGAAGTTGTATTAATGAGTTTAGTCTTTATTCTAAAAAAATCAGAATTTATATTATTAGATTATATGGCAGTGCATCCAAACTATAAAGGACAAGGAGTAGGAAGTTCTTTTTTGCAATTTATTACAAAAAAACTTTTAGATGAAAATAAGTATTTTGTTTTAGAAGTTGAAAATCCAAATTATGGAGAAGATAATTTAGAAAAGAAAAAACGAGTTTCTTTTTATCAAAAAAATGGTGTTATGAAACTAAAAGATGTTAATTATATACTACCACCTTTAAATGGAAGTAAGCCGACCGAAATGATATTGATGATTTTGCCTAATTATGGAAACGGTGTAATTGAAGGCGATAAAGTAAAAATATTAATTAAATTAATATATCAAGAAGTATATAATCGAGATAAAGAAGATATTTTTTTAAGTTCTTTTATAAATACAATTCCATTAGAAGTTGAACTAATTTAATTATTAATATGTGGGAAATGTTAATTGGCATTATAGCTGCATTATTATCTGGAATAGCAGTTTTTATTTCAGTACATACTTTTTATGCTACTAAACGCGATAGTGCATATTCTTCTTTTGATGAGGCTTATATGATGCTGCTAACAGCAGCATTAGAGCATCCACATCTTAGAAATATGGAATATACCAAAGATTACAAAAATAAATTTTCAAAAGAAGATCTCATTCGTTATGAAATATATGCTCACATGTGTTGGAATTTTTGTGAAACTATATATGATAAAAGCGATAAACACCTAATAAAAACTTGGTTAAGTGCAATTTATATAGAAAATCAATTTCACAGAGGGTGGTTTGAGGAGAATAAGGAAGAAGATAAGTTTAAAAAAGAATTCACAAATTTTATTCTTAAAGAATTTCCTAAATAAAAATCGCAGAACATTGAGATTGGCGCATACCACCGCCGCCCCAATGCTCAAAAGCCCACGCACGGCTTGGTGGCATCGCCAATCTTAGTCGTTAGATGATACTAAAAATAAACAAAACTTAAACTGTAATATTTTCAAACATAATTATACAAACACTTTTTAATTTTAATCATCATGCAAAAAATCATTTGTATTTGTTTGTTTTTGGCTTTTGCCAATTTACTTTGCTCTCAAGTTATTCGCAAGGAAATTCCAGACATTATTAACGCTTCAAATATCATATTTGAAGGACAGGTAATTCGCTCTGATGCTTATTGGAATCAGAATGAGGATTACATTTATACCTCCCATACCATAGAAATTAGTAAAATCTTTAAAGGGGACATAATTTGTGGTACAATAGAAATAATAACAAAAGGTGGGCGTGTTGGTGATACAGAACTAACAGTAAGCCATAACCTTACTTTATTGACAGGCGAGGTGGGTTTATTTTTCTGCAATCCTGTAGCACTTTTTGAATTACCCACAATTGACTATTATCCTGAAACCAATACAGGTGCTATGGAAGTTATGTATAGCGAACAAGGTTTCTTCAAGTATTATAATGACGAAATAAATCATGCAATTCAAAACCCATTTTATAATTTAGATTCTTTAGCGCAAGCATATGATGTCTTAGAACTTTACACACAATTAAGTTATATAGACTGCAATCCTACTATTGTAGGTAATTATGGAAAACCCAATATTTTTACTCAAAGGAAAGTACGTGAAAATATTCGCGAAGAAATTCTTAAGAATACTAGCCCTCATTGGGATGTTCCTCAAAGATTATTAGAACATATGCAGAACTATAGGAAAAATGAATTATCAAGCGTGAATGGTACAGGAGACACTATTGTATTTGATTTTCAGAATATAATGGCTACTGGAAATAATCAATTCGTAGAATTTGATATTGTTGTTCGAGCAAATGATAATACTACTTATTTGGAAGGCTTGGGGGTAAGGCTTATATATGATAATGCTGTTTTCGGAAACAATATCTTAGCAAATAATAAAGTTACTGTTACAAGAGGCACACTCATTCAATCATTGGCGGATTACGATAACCCTTTACTATCCGATTTTAATGCTACTACATTTAGCACGTATATATATACGACTATTGGTGTGCAAAATAGGGTGCTTGTGACTACTTTTTTTCAGCAATTGATTCATATAAAAATTGAAGTAGCGGATTGCCACAAAGAAGCATTATTGTATTTTTCCCCATTAGCGATGTTACCCTATTGCTCTTATGCAATAACTCCTAATGCTCCTACAGGTTTCTTTTATTCCAAATTGAAGGCAAGTAATATTGCAAGTAATATGCTTTGTTTACCTCAAATTACAAACATTCAGCCTCCTGTTCTTCATGGAGGCATGGGCGAAATGCTGACGATAACAGGGACGAATTTTGGAGCAATTCAAGGGAATGGTAAAGTCGTTTTACAAAATGCCAATGACGGAGGTGCTTCATTTTCGCCTTTGGATAATGCGGATATTATTTCTTGGTCAAATACTCAAATACAATGTATAATACCTTCTATAGTTGATGGGGCAACTATACAAGGTTCTCCTTATAAGGGCTTGCCTGGAAGTGGGGAAGTTGTGGTTATGAATAATGCTGAAGAATTATCTATGGGATATACTAGCTTGCCCACTGCTTACCTAAATATTGTCTATTCCCTAATGAACCAAAAAGATGTATTTGGTACTAAACGAGAGGTAGCTTTGGTAAACTCATTTGGTTCTGGAGGGTATGAATTTTTCCCAAATACGGCTTTACAAAATGATGCACAAGTATTTGCGGTAGTGAAAACAGCTGCAAATGCTTGGAGATGTTATTCCCATATCAATTATAAAATTAATAATACCCCCACTGCAACAACTTCAACAAAAGACGGCAAGAATACAATACGGTTAGGCAATACTAGTTCCTCTTCTGTTATGGCAGAAACGAGCGCGTGGAGAGACTATTGTAACACCGATAATAGCTATTCTGAACCAGAAATAGACATAATTATAAATAATTCTGTAGTGTTTTGGTACGATACAGCTTCTACTAGTACAGCCCCTTTTGGGACAATTGATTTATACCAATTATTATTACATGAAATGGGGCATGGTAATTTGCTCAACCATGTAAATGATTCTTTGCAAGTAATGTGGTGGACATCATTTTCTCCTATAACTCATAGAGCCACGAATTTATTTAATGATTTTTCTACTGTCGGAGCTTTTGACGTGATGACGAATAGTAATACACCTCTTGGCTGTGGGGTAATTACACATATACCTTCTACCTATTGTTGGGGGACAAACCCAATTGAGACAAGCGAAACATTTACAGATGTTAAACTATATCCAAATCCTACAATAAATAATTTAACTATAAAAATTGAAAAGCCAGATATTGGCTACAATGGAGTTATTCGCAATATGTTAGGGCAGAGGTTGACGGTTTTCAATATTTCTGATACTCAAACAGAAATCGATTTTTCAATCTATCCAAATGGAGTTTATCTGGTTTCTATTGCTTCAGATAGTAAAATTTTTACGACTAAAATCATCAAGCAATGAAAGGAATAATCATATTCATTATGTCATTATTTCTTTTACAAGAAGGCTGTAAAACTTCAAAAAATAGTGCCTCAAAAAAGAATAATGCAGAAACTTCAGCTTCGCAAACAGTCAAAGATACTGTTTGCGAAGGATTGAGTAAGCATGTAAAAAAATATTGGTTGTATGATAATAAAACAAAACTATTTAATTATAGTTGTAGTGACCCCAAAAGCCTGCTTTTTACAAAGTACTGGAATTGCTTCATCAAAATGGATACAACAGATTGTATTAATTTGTTAGGTAAACCTTCAGTAGAAAGAACTGGATTTATGTTTTATTATATGAATAGTCAATGTTTTGAAGAACGACAAGAAAACTGTTTGTGGTATGAACTTAAATATGACTCAAATGGAAATATTACTTATATAGGACAACAAGCAGTACATTGGATAAAAAATTAAAATCATCTAACATAAGCATTGCCGAAAATACCGCCCAGCCGAAGCACAAACCCCAAGCTCGGCGGCACTTCTGCAATGCCAGCCGTTATGGGCAAGAAAAACAGAAAATAATCTGAATCAATACACTAGTAATTTGAAACGATTTTTAGCATATAAACTAAACATGAGTAATAGACAAAAGATAGCAAAATATTTTTACCAAAATTCTGGGCTTTTACTAGTCTTTTTTGGATTGAATATCCTTTTATACACATTCTTGCCTTTTTTTCTTGCTGGAAATAGTCACATAGGCTACTTTAATGAAAAAACAGGGGCTATTGGGGATACAATTGGGGGAATTGCTGGTCCATTTGTTGCCATTATAGCCTCTTTACTCACTTTTCTTGCATTTATAGAGCAATTAAATCTCAATAGAGAACAGATGGAGCAATTTAAAGAACAAAAAATACAATTTAATAAACAAATGAGTTTGCAAGAAACTCAGTATGCTAACCAATTAGAAGAACAAAAAAGGCAATTTGATACTCAAATGGAAGTACAAAATAATATTAGTAAACGGGAACGATTTGAATCACAATTTTTTGAACTACTAAAAATGCGAAAAGAATTTGTTAATCAAATGAAGATATATACGAATACTATTGGCATGGGACACCCTCAAATAATACAAGGAGCAGATTGCTTTAAACAATTTTATAAGGAATTACTTTTCATAAAAGAGATACTTGGAATGGAGGTGGAGGGGCAAGAAACTTCTACTGCAATATACTCAATTTTTTTTGCTGGTATAGATAATGCTGACTTGACAGATTTAATGAAAGCGCATATCAATAAAACTATTGATAGTGGAAAGTCTTATATTGGGCATACTTTACTTGAGGTCTTTCCTGATGCTAGAATGCCACATATTAGACGATATTTTCGTTCTTTGTATCATATTGCAAATTTTATTACGAAAGCAGAACTATTTAATACTAAAGAAAAGTACGAATATTTTAAAACACTAAAACACCAACTATCTGGCGAAGAACAGCTATTATTATTATTAAATTCACTCTCAAAATGGGGCGGAGATTGGATAACTTATGGTTATATAACAGAATGGAGATTTGCAAGAGATGTTTCACTAGAAATGGTTGAATCTGTATTTGTAAGTAAGTCAGAATTGTATAAATTAATAAATGAACATATACAGAATGACACAGATAAAATTAATTCAACGGGGAAAAATTCAAAGAATCAAACTATTTTTGCCTTTGAAGATTAAAATTCGCAGATTCAATAAATACAAATAATCTTAATATAAGGAACTATTTTAAAATTTATGCAAAAAAGATTTATATTTAGGAAAGAATATTTTGGCTATATCAAATACTGTATTTCTTCTATGACTCATGAATATGTAAAAGAAATTGACGAGCCAAATGAGAATATAAAGGACATTATTGAACTGGAAAGTTCTAAATATGTTAATGATGGGTTATTGATTTCCCCTATAAGAGTTTATATTGAAACAACACTTAAATGTAACCTTAAATGTTCTTATTGCTTTAATATTGTTGGGCAACATCCTGATTTAAGTACAAACGAAATGTATAAGGCTATTGATGAATTTAATCAGAATGGTGTTATTGATTTACGATTCACTGGAGGCGAGATAACTCAGAGAGCTGATTGGTATGAAATTTTAGAGTATGCAAAACAAAAAGGTTTCATATTCTCTGTAAATACAAACGGTGCTTACAAAAGTAATAAAATCATTCAACAGTTTTTGAGCCTTAAACCCAACCAAATAACATTTAGTGTCGATGGTATAGGGATTAATCACGATAATGTAAGAGGTAATGGCTCTTTTAGCAAGCTGATAAACAATATGAAAATACTAAAACAAAATGGTTTGAACTTGAGAATAAATACTGCTCTGTCGAAAACAAACACTAAATATATTGATGATATATTAGGACTTGCTGAAGAATATTGCACAGAAGTGAATTTTTTTGGGATTAGAAATATTGGTGAAGGTATCAACTTTAAGGATAGCTTGAATTTTGATGAATTTTTTGAAGTTTTTAATTATTTATCCCAAAAGAAAATTAAAGGATTGAATATTTTATGTGGACACAATATAATGAAACAAATGTCTGTTAATGAGAACGAGTTTGGGCTAGTTGTGGGTAGCCCAGATTTTACGACAAGGTTCAATATTACGTCTAATGGAGATTACCAAGCAGGAGGATATTTAGCCTATGTTTCTTCTCAATTGGAATTAGGGAATGTCTTAAAAAACTCACTTTTTGATGTATGGCATAATAATGAAAAGTTAAAATTATTAAGAGGGTTATCAACAAAATTGAAAAATATTTGTTATAAATGTGGGTATTACGAAAAAAAGTGCAATGGAGGGATATTTGAAATGGAATTACAAAGGCATTTCAACAATATAGCAAATCCATATTGTGCTTATAATTTGGATTTTATCCCCAACGATTACATTTAATAACATGTTTGAATCTTATGAGGTTATTAATCGAAGGCTGCAAATATTCAGGGAAGTCTACTTTAGTGCAGAAGTTATCAAATATTCATAGAAATGCAACAAAAGTAGAGTATAGGGCATTTACACAACAAGGAAAGACTAACAACTTTGCTATTCATTCAGATGTTGAGCAAAGGTTAATCGCACTTTCTAATTTTGTGGTATCTACTCATGATGATGACATTTTTCTTTTGAGAGGGCATTTGTCTGTTTTTGCCTTAGCTGAAACATTAAATCAAAGTTTGGGTTTTTCTTTTTATGAAATAGATAAAATGTTTTGGGAGGCTGATATTCTCTTAGTATTACTAACTATTAATCAAGATGCCTATGAGGAAAGGTTTTGTGTTAGGTCTAAGGAAGGAAGGGATGTATTAGGAGATTATAATTCATGGAAAAAAATATCTGAAAAGCAAGAATTATATAAATACTACTTTAATTTATCTAGTTTAAGCAAAATTGTAATAGATACGTCCTCAATTAATTTAACAAAAAGTATTGACTTAATCGAAGAAGACTACCATAACAGAATTATATTATGAAAAAGTTGAAAGTTCGTAACGAGGTATTTGGGAAAACTATTTTTAACCCCAATAACTTTGAACATTTGTTTTTAACTAACAATGAGTTTGATAATTTACACCATGGTGAGGATTTTACTTTATTTGATAATATACCATATATGGAAAATAAGTATATCCTATATTCTCCCATTAGAGTTTATATAGACTTAACTCTTTTGTGTAATTTGAGGTGCGTAACTTGTGTAAATAACTCCGCTAACGCATTAACAGACGAACTTTCTATTCAAGACTTTATCAGTGTGTTAGATGGTTTAAAGAAGGATTCTGTTTTTGATATTCGTTTTACAGGAGGAGAACTAACTTTTAGAAAAGATTGGGATAAAATTCTTGAAAAAGCGAAAGACCTTGATTTTACTTTTTCAATCAATACTAATGGCGTTTTTAATGATAAAACGATTGATAAATTAATAAAGATAATGCCAGATGAGATAACTGTAAGCCTTGATGGATATGCTCAAACAAACGATATTATAAGAGGAAAAGGGGTTTTCAATACAGCAATATCATCAATTAAAAAATTGAAAAATAATAATTGTAGGGTAACCATTAATTGTGCATTAACTAAATATTGCACTAATCAAGATATTGATTCTCTCTTAAATTTTGCGAATGATTTTTGTGATGATATAAGTTTTTTTCATGCTAGACCAATTGGTAGAGCATCTAATCTGAAAACCGACTTACTTAATTTTTATGAATTAAGCAATATTATGGGCTTAATAGAAAGCAAAAAAAATCTATACCCAAATTTAAAAGTCCGAACAAGGAGCTCAAGTTTAAAGTCTAACTCAATAACTTCTAAAAACGCAGAAACTTACAATTTACAACAAGGTGGAACAGACGGATTTACCAGATTTAATATTATGTCTAATGGTGATTTGTATGCAGGGGGGTGTGTTCCTTACGTTTCTGACTCCTTCAAAGAAAGTCTTAAATTAGGTAACATAATTAAAGAAGAATATTCGCTATTAAACATTTGGAGAAATAGCGAAAAACTAACAGAGGTAAGAGCATATAGTTCAAAATTGCAGGAACGTTGTAATTCTTGTAGTGAATATAAAAAAAATTGTCATGGATTTACAATGGAAATGGAGTATTATCGTCAAAACTCCAAATTAAATAAAAATCCATTTTGTATATATTAATATTTTTCTAAATTAAAGTATATTTGTATGTTTCAATATTCTGAAAACCATATAAAACAAATGCTTATCAATTACTATCCACCTATAATTATAGGAGGATGCGGACGTTCGGGTACAACTCTTCTTTTGTCTATTTTGTCAGCACACCCTAAAATATTTGCTATACCATTTGAAACAAAAGTATTTTGCCCAAGAAATACTAATAATGGTTTTTCTAAAAATCAAGACTTCATTGTTAAAGAAACATTTGAATTTTTAGAGCTAAATAATGTTTTCAGCAATAACCTTTATTGGTGCGAAAAAACACCTAAAAATATACACTTTTTTCAAGAAATAACATCTTTTTTTAACAGCAATGTCAAACTAATTCATCTTGTACGAGATGGGCGAGACGTTATAACATCAAGACACCCATTTGACAAAACGAAATTTTGGGTTACCAAAGAAAGATGGATAAAGGACGTAAAGGAAGGAGTCACTAATGAAAATTTAGAGAATTTAATTACAATAAGGTATGAAGATATTATTTTAAATTTTGAGCAAACTATTTGTAAACTGCTCCAATTTATTGGAGTTGAAAATGATATAAAAATTCAAAATTGGCATAAGTTTACAAACCTTAGAATTAATCCTGCCATAGAAGGTCCAATAAAAGACTTATATCAGTCTTCTATTAGAAGATGGGAAAAGACAGAATATAATGATATAATTAAAGCATTTATGTCTGATAATGAAGCAATAAACTTACTAAAACACTTTAATTATATAGAATAATAATTATTAAAATTAAAAAATGCCCATAACAAAGAGATTGCCGCAAATTTTCGCTACCCGAACCCGCAAGACGAACTGCGCAGCGAAAAAATCGGCAATCTTAGGCGTTAGCAGCAATGCAAGTCAAAATAGTTCACAAATTAAAACAACCAATAAAATGAAAACAAATTTATTACTTACATTTATTTTTGCAGTAAATGTTATTTTTGCACAAATTCCTAAAAATGGACTTGTTGCTTATTACGCATTAGACGGGAATGCAAATGCAGACTCTGCAATTTGCATGAATAATGGCACAAATAATGGAGC
>JAYUZN010000479.1:0-3867 GCA_043751755.1 Bacteroidota bacterium
CAGCTGTAGGGGCATCTTTAAACAGTTTTTGTAGCGATTTTATAACACGCATTTTTACGCCGCCTTTGTGTCGATATTTGTCTCGCAAGTGTTTTCGGAAAGTCCGCACCAGCGAGGGAATCCTCTTTTTAGCTTTAATGATAGTGAAATGGGAGAATAAAAAACATTTATTCCTTCACTACTTTTGTAGTATAAATTACGTCTTCCGCTATTATCCTCAATAAATAGATTCCTTTAGGAAATGTTTGTAAGGGAAAACTTGTCTGCATAGTGGTAAGTTGCCCAAAAGGTTGTTTGATAAGATTTCTGCCCAATAAATCGCATAAGACAATTTCCCCTATTGTACTTGTTTCAAAAGTGGCTGAAATATTCAATTCTTCTTTAGCTGGGTTAGGGAAAACCATCACATTTTCCTTCATCGTAGTTCCCACAATTTCGTTAGGCTGTGTAAGTGTCAACTTTACATATCCTAAATAACCATGAGCATCTTTGGCAAGACCGTAGTAAGTACCTGCCGCCAAACTTGTAAAGGTAGGACTACTCTGAAAATTGCCCCCTACCCCTCCTACACTATAACTATAAGGACCAAGCCCCCCTAAAGCAGTGAGATTAATCGTTCCATCAGCAGCCCCAAAGGAAGTTAAATTGGTTTTTGTTCCTGTAACACTTGTAAATCCGCCAAAAGTTGTAACAGCCGTATTTGTAATCACAGGCAAATTATAGTCAAAATAAATTTTGGACTTATTCCTTACAGAGGAATTAAGGGGTACATTCGTTTTCGTTTTTATTTTGAATAAAACATATCCATGACTTGCAGGCTCATTACTAAAAGAATCGGCTAACTGAATATTGTCAAAATAAACTTCCAATACACCCTTCTCTAATTTAGCAGATGCCAGATGAGAGGTTTCCATTATTTGTACTGTAGAAGCTATAAATTTACTGATGTCTATCGTATCTACTATCACTACATTTTGTGCATAATAATTTCCTGTATTCTGAAACCGCACCAAATAATGTAGATAATCTGCTATTTGGTCGTTATTTACAAAAGCTCCTTCCAAACAGGTTTTATCATTCGGGTCAAAAGCACCTGCTTCTACTTGTGAAACGATAAAAAAATTATCAAAGACAGTCCCATCTCTTGTTAAAGGCATACTCGCTGTAAAATTCAAGGTATCCCCTATTTCATTCGTAGGAGGTGGCAATATATTCATCGTAACCACTATGCTACGGGATTCAAAAGGTAATAAATTGCTATAAGCCCATGTCAATTGATTCATAGTTTGGGTTGAAGGAGCTGAGCTTGAATTTACAAAATTCATCTTATTTCCCATAAAATCCAAGGTAATCGTTCCTGTGTCAGTAGTTGTTCCTTTATTAGTAAAGAACAACTTATAAGTAGCATCAAATCCGGGAACAGCATTAGTCATAAGCATCAAAACAATTTCTACATCATGATGAATTCCATTAGGGGTAATACAAAAGTCCTTCGTTTTCAGGTTGAAATTGTTATTGGGAAAATTAGGGCTTGTAGAAGCAGGACTTGAAATAAAATAAGTAGGATTTTGGAATTGTGGGGTAAGGGTATAAGTACCTGTATCTATATAAGTGGTATAATTTCCTTCATCATTCGTATAAATATAACTTGTAGTTGTTCCATCTGTAATTTTTATCTTCAAATAGGAATAGGCAGAATCAAGTGGGGAACATCCATTCAAATTAGCATCATAAGTGCTTGTTCCTGAAAGGGTATTATAACTTCCTGCGGGAGAAGTAGAACAAAAAGTGCTAATACCTATATTGGGCATACCATATTGTATGGCTTGTTGCTGAACAGAAACCAATTCGTTGGCATCTGCGCAGATATATTGAAGATTGGGATTACCTGAAAAAGCTATAGATTGAGTCGTTCCATTTTTCATAAGTATATAAGTAAGCTGATTATTTGCACAATCTATCTCTCCACCTCCGTTTGTAAAAGCATTACTCACATCTAAACTTGTAAGCAAATTGTAATCGCACTGGAAATACTGCAAAACCGTCAAACCACTTACCTCTAAATTAGTGAGGGAATTATGACTACACCAAAGATACATCAAATTAGGGCAATTAGTAACAGCTAGATTAGTGAGGGAATTATTAGAACAGTAAAAATTATTTAGGTTTGCGCAATTAGTTACATCTATATTAGTAAGGGAATTATTAGAACAGTCAAAATAAGTAAGATTTGGGCAATTAGTTACATCTATATTAGTAATAAGATTACTTCCACAGCGCAACTCTTCTATATTTGTCAAAGTAGTCACATCTAATGTAGTAAGTTGATTTTGATTACACTCTAAATATAACAAATTGAGTGATGCACTTACGTCTAAATTGGCAAGATGATTATTATAGCAAGATAAGGTTCTCAAGTTTGTACAGTTATTTATATTGATATTAGCCAATTGGTTATTCCAACAATATAAAATGTCCAAGCTTGTACAATTATTCACATTAAGATTAGTCAAGTGATTATTTAAACAATATATAAGTTTAAGAGAGGTCAAGTTACTTACATCTAAAGTCGTCAAGTAGTTATATTGACAATCTAAGGTTTCCAAATTTATACAGTTAGTTACATCTAAAGTGGTAATATAATTATGAGGGCATCTTAGAACTTTCAAATTTGTCACACCTGTCAAATTCAAGTTACTTATACTATTTTGATAACAATCCAGTTTTTTCAAATTTGTTAAACCACTCAAATTTAAACTGTTAATTCCAATGGCTGTACAATTTAACTCTTCTAAATTAGTCAAAGTACTCACATTTATGCTATAAAGAGGATTGGAATTACAAATCAATCGTTTCAGATGGGTTAAAGGAGTTAAGGCTAAACTCGAAATTTGATTTTTACCACAAATTAACGTATCTAAATTGGTACAATTCATCACTTCTAAAATAGTAATTTGATTTTCATAGCAATTCAAATAGCTTAGATGAGTCATGGTACTGACATCTAAACTTGTAATAGAATTCTTGCTACAATTCAAATAGGTTAAATTTGTATGTATAGTTAAACTCGAAATGAGACTATTTGAACAGTTTAGGGATTGTAGATTTGTCAAAGCAGTTAAGTCTAAGTAAGTAATTGGATTGTAATAACAAATTAAGGAATCCAAGTTCACAAACGCCTCAACTCCAGTTAAATCGCTAATATTAGCGCCAGAAACATCTAAACTCGTTACTACCAAAGCTTCACTCGTTTGTATCTGCCCATCAGTGTTAGTATCCACCCCCAGCGCAATCAATTTTGATTTGAAAAGCGCATCAGGAATATTCACAACTTGGGCTTGTAAGTGAGCAAACAAACCAAAGAACAAAAACAAGAAAAGGTAAATGTACTTTTGCATAAAGGAGAGATTATATGGTATTGGAAATTCGTTATCATTTGAATTTCTGTAAAAAAGTATGAATGAGTGGATTTGAAAATACAAAGATAGGCATTTTTCCTACAAAAAAACAACCTAAAATGATATTTTTCGCCAAGACTATGTTTATTCTGCGTATATTTTCGGGTTACATTTTTCATTCAAAATAATATGAGAACACACATTCCTACCCCGCTCAACGAAGGGCAAATAATGCTACTCAATCCCTTCTGCCCCTTCTTTTTCCAAATCTTCTACAAGTTGAATGATTTGTTCATTTTCGCAAATGAGGTGAACTAAAATATTGGTATCTAACACAAAATACATTGCTTATTTTCTTAAAAGGTTAGCTATTTCTTCAGCTGTAGGGGCATCTTTAAACAGTTTTTGTAGCGATTTTATAACACGCATTTTTACGCCGCCTTTGTGTCGATATTTGTCTCGCAAGTGT
>JAYUZN010000480.1:0-3884 GCA_043751755.1 Bacteroidota bacterium
GTGGCGCACCTTTCAAAGGTGCGCCACCCTACAAGCCAACAAACACTGTTAAAATTAATGAGATATTGTTATATTTTGCTGTTGTTATTTTTACTTTCCTGTACCAAATCTATAGAAATAAATATTCCTAATAGCACTTCCTTATTGGTTATAAATTGCTTATTTAATCCTGATAGCAATTGGTCTGTTTTTGTGGGCTATACGGGTAATGCAAATGATACTTTTTGGTACAATAAAAATTATGTAGCAGATGCAGTTGTCGAATTATGGGAGGATAGCACTTATTTAGGGAAACTACAATATACTAAAAATGGATATTATACTCTTTTTCATAAACCTTCTTTGGGGCATTTGTATAAGCTCAAAGCAAAGGCTGAAGGTTATCCCGAAATTGTAGCACAAAGTAGCATTCCTGCCATATCTACAGACATGTCGGGGTATTGGGATACGCTTAACACAGTAGTTTTGTTAGATGACAATAACAGCCCTTACCCGACGAATGCTGTTTCTTTTACCTTTAAGGATATACAGAATGAGCCTAACTATTACAAAATATCCCTTTCTTATTATGATAGTTGTGTCTATGATTTGCCAGATTCTCAGTATATCAACCATTTATATGACCACTTATGGACAAGCACTTTTGAGGAAAGGTATGATGACCCTGCACAAGAAAAGCTAAATAAAAAAATTCCTTACTTATTTTTTACAGACATTAGTTTTCAAAATACCACAAAATCTACTAACTTGTATGCAGGGAAAGGAAACCTTTTTTACCATTTTTTTATCTGGAATGCATTAGTTCAATCTATTGAATTTTACTATGTAGAAGACCAATACATAAAACGTAAATACTTAAAACTCTATGTAGATTTCTCCTCCCTCTCCCCCGACCTCTACGCCTACTACCTCAGCTACTATCAGCAAGCCTACGCTACAGCCGACCCCTTTGCCACCTTTGGCAATGTACATTCCAATATCAAGGGCGGTTTGGGCATATTTGGCGGCTACCATCGGCGTTTGGTATTGGTATATTCCAATTAAACAACTATGTTGAAAAAAAATATCCTCATTTCCTATCTTTTTCTCGCTTGCGGCTACCTTTTGGCACAACACAGCTTGAGTGGAACCGTAAGCGAAGCCTTTAGCGGCGAACGCCTAAGCTATGCAAGCATATATGATACCCTTTCGCAGCAAGGCACGTTGAGCAATGCGTATGGTTTTTATAGCTTGCCCCTTGCTGCGGGAAAACAGGTAATTTGTGTAGCCTTAGAGGGCTTTGAATCGCAGTATATTGTGGTAGAATTGACAAAAGACACCCTGTATGACATTGCCCTTTCAAAGGCTTTGCAGACCGATAGTGTTACCATAACCGACACCTACCTGCGCAATGCGCAAGCTACAGGCACAAGTCGTTTGTATATCCCCATTCAGCAAATCCAGAAAATGCCTGCTTTGGGTGGTGAGGCAGATGTATTGAAGTCTTTGCAGCTACTGCCTGGCGTTCAGTTTGGGCAGGAAGGCACTACGGGCTTGTTTGTGCGGGGAGGCAGCCCCGACCAAAACCTCATTTTGTTGGACGAAATGCCTGTTTACAACGTTAGCCATTTATTTGGCTTCTTTTCGCTTTTTTCGCCCGAAACCATCAAAAGCGTGGAACTTATCAAAGGCGGATTTCCTGCACAATTTGGTGGCAGGCTGTCTTCGGTCATCAATTTGCAAACAAAAGAAGGCAACCGCCAAAAATGGAAAGGAGGTGGCACAATCAGCACCATTTCGGTACATGGTTATGCCGAAGGTCCGCTGTTGAAAAATAAGAAAATGGCTTGTTTTATTGCGGCAAGGCGCACTTTATTAGATGTCATTACGCGCCCTATCACAGCTATTAATTTTCGGCAGCAAAATAGCAACGGCTCTTTGGGCTACTATTTCTACGACCTCACAGGCAAACTCAATTATGAGATTTCGGAGAAAGACCACGTTTACTTCAGCCTGTATGCGGGGCAGGATAGAAATGCGGTTAATTCCCGATTTATGCAAAATGATACCTTAAATGGCGTGGGAAAGGTGAATATTACGGGCAAAAACTACCTTCAATGGGGCAATGTTACGGCTTCTTTGCGCTATCATCATATTTTTGGCGAAAAGCTTTTTGGCACAGCCTTATTGGGCTACACACATTACACCTACAATCGCCTCAATAGTTTCAAAGCCGTTCCTGTGGATATGCCTGCGCAATACGTAGAAGTTGCCTTCAAATATCTGTCTAATATAAGTGATGTGGTGGGCAAACAAAACCTGCAATATGTGCCAAATGTGCAGCACCGTTTTTTGGTGGGTGCAGAAGAATCGTTGAAATGGTTTCGTCCTGATGTGAACATTGTGCATACAAACACAAGTGGCGGTACTACGGATACAAACGCGCCTCCGCAACGAGTCCGAAGCTATCTGTTGGCACTGTTTGGCGAGGATAATTATCGCCTTAACGCTCATTTTTCGGCATATTTGGGGCTTAGGGCGGAGTTATTTGGACTCAAAAACTACAGCCATTTTTCCCTACAACCGCGTGCGTCTCTGCGTTATGCCTTTGATGAGACGTTTTCGCTCAAAACCGCTTATTCCTATATTTACCAATATCTGCACCTGCTCACAAATAGTGGCTTGGGTTTGCCTGCCGACTTGTGGGTGCCTGCAACAAAACGCGCGCCTGCCGCAAGTTCGCATCAAATTGTACTGGGTTTGTACAAAGATTTGCCGCATAATGTCTTGCTTTCTGCCGAGATTTATTACAAATCTATGGCAAATGTGATAGAATACAAAGAAGGAGCTTCTTTTTATACAGCTTATGCGCGTTGGGAGGACAAAATAACCGTAGGCAAGAGCTATGCATATGGTTTTGAAGCCTTTGCACACAAAACGGCGGGCAAATGGAATGGTTGGATGAGCTATACTTTGGCTTGGAATAAACGAGTTTTTGCGGAAATAAACGAGGGAAAACCTTTTCCTTATCGATACGACCGCCGCCACAATTTCTCTGTTTTTGTAACGAAAGAAATGAAAGACCCAAACAAGCAATTTTCTGTCTCATGGATGTATGTTTCGGGCGCGCGCACTACGGTTCCTACGCAAATCTACATTGCGCCCTATCAGGCAAACATCACAGGTGCTACGGAAAGTTATGGATTGGGGCAAAGTGGTGTGGAGTTTGTGGATATTTACCAATTTGGGCAGGTAACGATGTATTCTCCCTATCGCAACAATTTTCAGCTGCGCCCTTTTCACAAATTGGATATTAGCTACCAAGTTAGCCAAAAAAGAGCAAAATCTGAACGAATTTGGACTTTTGGCATCTACAATGCTTATGCGCGCCGCAACCCCTACTATGTCTATTATAAAGGCGGTCCGATTAGCACTTTTCGTCCGCAAACCCAACAATTTGTGTTTTCGGGTTGGAAAGGCAGGT
The DNA here is from genome assembly GCA_043751755.1 of Bacteroidota bacterium. Taxonomy (GTDB): domain Bacteria; phylum Bacteroidota; class Bacteroidia; order J057; family J057; genus JAAFHL01. The sequence goes on from JAYUZN010000480.1 coordinate 3,464, forward strand.
TGATGGAATTTAGTTATTTGGTCTGTATTCCTGCGATTAGTTATGGGCTGAAATGGTAGGGGATATTTTAAATGAATCTTTTGGTTTTTAGGGTGGCGCACCTTTGAAAGATGCGCCACCCTAAAAACCTACAAATACCCTAAAATCAAGGACACGCTTTTCGCGCAAAATAATAATTCAGCGAAAAAGTAGCCATAATATAGGCATCTTTGTTCTTGGGATTTCCGCGCAAAGAACCGACCTCTTTCGCGCCTGTAGGGTCAGACAAAGCTACCGCATCTCGCCCACTAAATGCCAAAAGATTGACTTTATCGGGATATTTGCCACTTACATCGTCCAAATAATCCGTCAAAGTGTAGCGATACCCAGCATCAAAACCCGCGCCCCAATTGTGGCTAAAACGAAAATGCGCCCCTATTCC
>JAYUZN010000481.1:0-2705 GCA_043751755.1 Bacteroidota bacterium
ATTAAAGCCCTCCTTTCCGACAAAAGTGCGGGGACTTTGGTGCTGAATATCTTGGTACTTGCCCTTGTTCCGGGCGTTTGTGAGGAGATTTTTTTTAGGAATTTTATCCAAAAACGGCTTTCTGCTAAATATTCCCCCTTTGTAGCGATTTTACTTAGCAGCATTATATTTAGTGCAGCACACTTTCAATTCTTTGGGTTCTTTTCGCGCATGATTTTGGGGGCAGTTTTGGGCTATGTTTTTTATGTTTCAAATAGCATTGTGCCAAGCCTTTTGGCGCATCTTAGCTACAATGCGACCATGCTTTTTGGGGTGTATGCAGCAGATGCAAGGGGCATGGATTTGGAAAAAGAAGTGCATATTCCCATTTGGGGGGTGCTGATTTCGATTTCTGGGTTGTATTTTTTGGGAAAAATGGCTTTTAGGACATCACAAAAAGAATAATATAATTTACCACGAATCCTATAATTTACCACTAAGGCACGAAGGAAACTAAGAAAGAAAAAGCGTGGCTTAGATGTCTTCTTTTACTATATAGCTTAGTTCGGCTTTGCTCACTACGAGTCGTGTTTCTTCGTGCCTTAGTGGTGAGAAAAATGACAAGTTATTTGATTTTTGTGCCTAATTTTGGTACGTAACCCAAAAACTCACACAATCCTCATGAATTTCAATAAAATACTCGAAAAATACAGAAAAATATCTTTCTCCGAAAGAGACAAAGGCGACCGTTTTGAACGCTTGATGCAAGCCTATTTGCTTACTGACCCTTACTATTCCCACAAGCTCAAAAAGGTTTGGCTGTGGAATGATTTTCATGCTAAGAAGGACTTGGGAGGGGCAGATACGGGCATTGATTTAGTTGCTTTGACTTTTGACGGGGACTATTGGGCAATTCAATGTAAATGCTACCAGCCTAATACGACCATTGACAAACCTGCGGTGGACGCTTTTCTTTCGACCTCAAGTAGAGAATTCAAAAATGAAGCCTTGCAAACGGTTTCTTTTTCGCATAGGTTGTGGATTGATACTACAGGAAAAAAATGGGGGGCAAATGCAGAGGAAGCTATCAAAAATCAAAACCCCACAGTAAGTCGTAGAAGCCTTTATCAGTTACAAGAAGCCCCTGTTAATTGGGGGAATTTGGAGAATGGGATTCATGGAGAAGCCTCCCGTACTCCCAAAAAAACCTTGCGCCCCCATCAATTAGAAGCCTTAGACAAGACGCATGAACATTTCAAAACGGCGGAACGCGGCAAACTTATTATGGCTTGTGGAACGGGCAAAACCTTTAATTCTTTGCGGATTGCCGAACATGAAACGAATGGAAAAGGCTTGATTCTGTTTTTAGTGCCTTCTATTGCCTTGTTGGGGCAAACCCTACGCGAATGGTCTGCGGAGGCTAATGAACCCATAAATGCGATTTGTATTTGCTCTGACCCTGAGGTTTCTCGCAAAAAAACCAAGCACGAAGACAGCGACAATGTTAGTGTTATAGACTTGGCTATGCCTGCTTCTACGAATACGAAGGATATTTTGCGCCAATTCCATCTCATAAAAAATAAGGACAATTCGGGCTTAACGGTCGTATTTTCCACCTACCAATCTATTGAGGTAATTGCACGTGCGCAAAAAGAATTATTGAACAACGGTTTTGGCGAATTTGACCTTATCATTTGTGATGAGGCACATCGTACAACGGGCGTTTCTTTGGCGGGTGAAGACGAATCTGCTTTTACAAAAGTGCATGATAATAGCTTTATTCAAGCCAAAAAGCGGCTCTATATGACTGCTACGCCCAGATTGTATAGTGATGATACCAAAAGTAAAGCGGCACAGGCAGAAGCTATTTTGTGTTCGATGGAAAGACAAGTAGAACGCATCAGCCGCCTCATTACAGAGGATAAAACGCATCAACAAGCCTTTGCTCATTTTTTGGCAGGCTTGCAAAAAAACATCAATCCCAGCATTAGTCAGCAAGAAGCCGTAGAAATGCTTTCGCAGCATATTATCACAAAACCTGTGTTTGAGGCTTTGTTTGAGGGCTATTCTTTTGTGAAAAATAACCCTATTTCGGTGTCTATGCAAAAGATGTTGGACGTATTGGAAGACCAAGCCTTTGACAAAGATGCAGAAACCTTGCAAAAGTTCTATGAATCGGTAAAAATGCGCGCATCAGGCATTGACAATGCCGAAGGTAAGCAACGGATTATCATAGAGTTGTATGATAAATTCTTCAAAACGGCTTTTCCCAAAATGGTGGAAAAACTCGGAATTGTATATACGCCTGTGGAAGTAGTAGATTTCATCATTCATTCGGTAAATGACGTATTGAAAAAGGAATTTGACCGTAGTATCTCTGATGAGAATATTCATATCCTTGACCCTTTTACGGGAACGGGGACTTTTGTAACTCGTTTGTTGCAAAGCGGATTGATAGCCAAAAAAGACCTAAAACGTAAGTATCAACACGAAATACATGCAAATGAAATCGTCTTATTGGCTTACTATATAGCGGCTGTAAACATTGAAAATGCCTATCATGATGCTATGGGCGCGAGCGATTATCAGGCTTTTGAGGGAATATGCTTAACAGACACTTTTCAATTAGGCGAAAGCGATGAACGGGAAAAGCTGTTTTCGGAGATGTTTCCCCAAAATTCGGAAAGGGTAGAAAATCAAAAGAAAGCTCCTTTGCGCATTATTAT
>JAYUZN010000482.1:0-1607 GCA_043751755.1 Bacteroidota bacterium
TTAGCACAAATTCACAAGCCACTTCTTGCTTATTTCCTTTCTCATCATATTGATACACAAAGGGTTTCAATTCTTGAAGACTGTTGATACTTGTTTTAATATTCAAAACACCTTCTCTGTCCAAAGTCATCTCCTCCGCCCCTTCATATAACATCTGAATTTGAGCAGGGTCTGCATTCGGCGCGATTTCAAATGTATATTTAAAATGGTCCTCTACGACTTCTGTCTTCATATTTATGCCATTTCCATAGAGATTTGTGTAGTTTACTTGGGTAAAAATAGGGACTTTTGTCTGCCATTTTGCAGGGTCATTTCCTAAATAAAAGTTGCTATATTCTTCGAGTTTATCATTTCCTTTTACCAACACATCTGGGTTTGCCCCCAAAAAAGAGACCTTCAAATAATGCCCTTTTGTAGGCTCATTTGCTTCATGTTCCTCGTGTTTTTCGCCATGCGAATGGCTTGTTTTTCCATCAAAAAAAAGATAGGAAAAGCCTGTTTTTCCCAAGCCAATATGCCCATTATGAAGGCGTTGCATATAGGAAATCGGCAAATCCCATTGCCCATTGTTTTGGACAAAACGGGCTTGAGAAGGAGTTGTTGCTTGCGCAAACAAGCAGATTGGCAAGCAAAGCAGTAAAGAAAAGTATATATTCTTCATAAGCGATTGTAGAAATAGTAATTCAGATTCCAAATATGCTACTTTTTTTTCAGAAATACCGTATTTTTTTGTTTGAATGGTAAAAAAAAGCTCCTTTACCGTAATTTTACCTCCTTAGTTCTTGGGTTTCGCGCAGAGTTGAGCAGATTAAACCGCAGATTTTCACGGATTTTTTAATCTGCGTGAAATCTGCGTCCTTTTCTGCGAAAATCTGCGTGAGATATAGCGAGATATAGCGAGAAAGAAAAAAATATTTGCTTGCATATCACAAAAAAGCCCTAATTTCGCAGCAAATTTTTTCTTAGTACGGTTCATTTTTAACTTTATAAAAATATGATGGAATTTCCGAGCGATTTACTTTATACTTCAGACCATGAGTGGGTGCGTATCGAAGGCAATTTGGCGACTGTGGGGGTTACGGCATTTGCGACACGCGAATTGGGGGATATCGTTTATATAGATATTACCACTTTGGGCGAGACCTTAGACAAACATGCGACTTTTGGCACAATAGAAGCGGTAAAAACGGTTTCTGACTTGTTTATGCCTGTGGGGGGAAAGATTTTGGAGGTAAATGGTCGCATTATAGACCAACCTGAATTGGTAAATAAAGACTCATATAACAATGGGTGGCTGGTCAGAATTGAAATAGAAAGCGATTTAGAGGGCTTGTTAAATGTAGCGGATTATCGCAAATTGATAGGGCAATAAGAGGTTACCACAGATTTTCACAGATACGGTCTGTGAAAATCTGTGAGATTTGTGTCACAAAAATAAGGATTTGTTTTGCTCACTGCTCACTGTTTTGGGACAAACTCCCCTTCGACCTTCACAAATCCCTCATTTTCCCATTTTTCCACCAGAATTTGATTTATTTTTTTGTCATCGGAAACGAAATTTACGCCAATAATATACAAAGCCTTGTTTTCTACCCGAAAACGTGCCG
>JAYUZN010000483.1:0-2276 GCA_043751755.1 Bacteroidota bacterium
TCTTGGCTCAAAGCGACTGCTATCAGTGCTTTGGGAGCGACAGAAAACGAAAAATATGCAGAGTTATATATAAGTTGCTTGAATGATACAAGCGACAGAGTCGTGTTATTTGCTGCTATAGCATTAGGAAAAACCAAAAATAACAAAGCATATACAGCTTTACTTGCCTTGAAAGAAAGACCTTCTTGGAAAAGTCAGAGTGTGATGAGCAGCCTTGCAGGATTGGCTAAATTAGGAGATGCACGAGGCGCGGAGTTGGCTTTACAAGCCTTATCCGATAATCAATCGCCCCGCTGGTTTTTGGGAAACGCTTGGGATTACCCTTTTGTAGCAGCCCAAACTTTGAAGGCTCTTGGAAAAAGTGAATTAGGCTATCCCATTGTTTTTGAGCGATTTAAGAAATCTATGGCGGAAAATGACTTGAATGATATTTTCCAACAAGTCTTATTGATTACGACCCTCGCAGACCCGCGCGGGCAGGAGGTATTTGATATGTTAAAAACGAAATTTAAAGATGATGCAAACACAATGACTGCTGTCAATGCATACCAAATGCAGTTTGAGGAGGGAATCAAAAATCAAAAATCAAAAATGAAAAATGAAAAATGAGAAATGAGAAATGAGAAATACCTTTCATCTGCGCAAATCTGTGGTTTAATCTGCGAAAATCTGCGTGCTGAGAAACAAGTATTCATCAGTTAATCCATAAAAAATAATATTATGACAAGAACACAACTTCCACATCTGCCTGAATACTTTGATAGGTATATCAATAGGGCAGATGACGTAACCGTACTTGAAGCCTTGCAAATCAGCTTGCAAGAATTGGAAAATGCGCCGATTGAGAAGTGGGAAGCCTTAGGCAACAAAGTGTATGCCCCCAACAAATGGACAGTAAAAGATATTTTACAACATTTGACAGATACAGAAAGAGTGTTTGCTTATCGTGCTTTGTCCTTTGCAAGAGGCGAAAAACAGGTAATGCCTTTTGACGAGGATTTGTATGGCGCAAACGCAAATGCGCAAGAAAGAAGCCTTACTTCTTTGTTAGAAGAAGCGATTGTTGTACGAAAAGCTACTATATTGTTATATAAGTCATTTAGTGCGGAAGTGTTGGAGAAAGTGGGGATAGGTTTTAACGGAGAATATTCTGTTCATGCGATTGGTTTCATTTTTTGCGGGCATCAGAGGTGGCATGTTAAAGTCATTGAAGAAAGGTATTTTCCTTTATTAGAAAAAGAATAATACACGAATGGCAGTCTTATTGGTAACCAATTGCGCCATAGATATAACATTTTGCGCCTTGTTTCGTAAGTAACAAAACAAACTTAGGAACGGAAATTAAATAACTTAACATTTTTCTCACCACTAAGGCACGAAGAAACACGAAGTAATCTGGTAAAAGAAGACAACTAAGCCACACTTTTTTTTCTTAGTTTCCTTCGTGTCTTAGTGGTAAATTATAATTTTATTGTTTTCGTGTTCCTTAATGACAAACTCTATGAAAAAGCAATGCTTATTTGCCCTGTTGATGTTGGGGGCAATTGCGCAGTATGGGCAAAAAACGGGTGCGCTTCCCAAATTCGGTTTAGGAATGGAATTTGATGACGCAGGCTATGACGCTGTACCAAATGTGCCTGCACTCAATCGTTTTGCCGAAATCTTGCCGCCTTCTACGAGCCTCAAATCCGAAGTACCTACCGTAGAAAGTCAGGGCGAATCGCAGAGTTGCGTGGGCTGGTCTTTGGCATATTCTCTCACGATGATGGAGGCAAGGGCAAATGGCTTAAATGAATTGGCAAGCATTGATAACAATCGGCTATCGCCTATGTTTATCTATAATCATATAAAAAAGCCGGGAGATTGTCGTCAGGCGACTTCGAGCTTAACAGACGGGCTGGCTTTTGTCAAAAAAACAGGGGTTTGTGAGTATAACAGCTATCACCCCAAAGATTGTGGCACTATGCCAGACGATAATTTATTGGCGCAAGCGCTTGACCACCGCATTTCGGGCTATTTCAAACTGTTTAATAGAAGTGAACAGACGATAAATTCAGATTATGTGGTCAAAAATGTAAAACAAGCCCTTATTCAAGGAAAACCCATTGTTGTAGGCATGAAAGTGAGTTTGGAAAACTTTTGTGGTTATCATTACTCCCCAGAAAATCCCTATCTTGACCCTTATACTACGGGCAAAACCTACGGACATGCGATGGTTGTCATTGGCTATGATGATGAAACAGAGAGTTTTGAGTTGCTCAATAGCTTTGGTACAG
>JAYUZN010000484.1:0-2060 GCA_043751755.1 Bacteroidota bacterium
ATAGATAAAAAATGTTCCTCACGCCTGTTAGATTTTGCTGTAACGAAAAATAAGGAGTTTCTCATAGTTCTTTATACAATCTGTGGGGAAGGCGAACAAAGAAAATATGTTTCCTATTTACAAAAATGGGATAGTCTTGGAAATATATTGACAGAAACCCCTATAAATGAAGATGTTACCTTGATTTCTCCTATCAAAATCCTGCCTTCAAACGAATACCTAATAGGCATACAACAAAGCGAAAACATAAATGATTCGACCACAAAAACCTTGAAAGGCTTGGCAAAGTTTTCGGAAAATGGTAGTCTTTTATGGCAAAAAACATACAAAGCTGCACAAGAAAAACAGGCTTTTTATGAAAGTTCTTTCCTCGTTTTACCCAATCATAACATTGTATTTATTGCCGCTAATGATTTGATTGCAAGCGAAATAAATTGGGCGAAATTTTGGGAAAATACGCAAAATATAAGCCTCATTTACTGCTCAGACATGGGCGAAGAAATCGAAAGAAAAGAAATAAATACGCCTTTAAGAATCAATCATTTTGCGCCTACAACAGACGGAAATTTCTTAGTATTAGGCACTTTGTACAACAAAGAGGAGGAGATAAGAGACATGTATATTGGCAAAATTTCAGCAGAAAATAGCCATTTTATATGGGAAAAAAACCTCCTTTTTGCCAAAAGAAATACGCCTTATTATGCCTTTGAAATGCCTGAAAATCATTATCTTATCTCTGGAACATGCGCAAGTGCTTGGTCAAATCACTTGGAATATACGACTTTGACAGAACTCAATAACACAGGAGAAATCCTTTGGACAAAGGTATTCAAAGAGGGCAATTTTATGATAGACGCTTTTCAGCAAAAAGATGGGACTTATCAATGTGTAGGACTATGTTCAGAGCAGTTTAAAGCCCAAAAAGAAGACGACTATTGGCAGAAAAAACCAAAAACATATAACGCAAATTTGCTTTCTTTGTCGCAAAACGCTTGTTTATGGGAAAAAAACCTCTTTTTGCCGGGACAAGAACAGGCTTATTGTATCGAAAAAGCGCAAAACGGCGGCTATTTTTTGGCAGGAATTGATTTTGCAGGAAATGGGATTTTTTTGCTCAAAATAGCCGAAAATGGAGAACTTCTTTGGCGACAATCCTTAGAAACTTGGACGGCTTCTGTGGAAGTGCCAGTCTGTTTGCAGGCTATGACAGACGGCGGCTGTATGGCAATTAACAATAACGGAACCTTGTTTTGCGTTTCCGAAAATGGCATAATACAATGGAAATCAGATGCTTATCACTATAAAAATATTGCAGCTATCATTTCTGCGGACAAAGAAAATTATTTTATTGCTGGAGCTACTTGGGAAAAATATCCTGACAAAGCCTTATGGATTGCCAAAATCAACGCAACAGGGAAAAGTATTTGGGAAAAAAAATATGACTTGGCGCAGCCAATAGAAGTATGGAGCATTGATAACACCGCAGAGGGCGGCTTTATCCTTACAGGTGAGTCTGGAGAAATTGGGGCAACGCAGGCAGCTTTGATGAAAATAGGCGGAGATGGAAAGTTATTATGGGAGAAAAATTTTCCTTTAGGGAAATCTGCCCATCCAAAAGCCGTTCTTTTGCTCAAAAATGGAGGTTATGCGATTGCAGGAATTTCTTTTTCTCCCGAAAATAAAGATAGAGCTTTCCTGCTCATAACAGATGAAAAAGGAAACTTAACCCATACTTTTGACTTGGTAAAAAGCGATAATGAGGTAGGAGCAGCCGCAATTACTACGGATAATGAGGGAAATATCCTCCTTGCAGCCACGCACGAATACAGCAATTACAAAGGCGAGCAAGAAATCTATGTAACCAAAATAGATTTGAAAGGGCAGCAACTTTGGGAAAAAATGATAGGCGGAGGAAATAGCCATTATGTAGGTGGAATAGCGTTATCCCCTGATAATCAAATAATTGTAACGGGGTATAGCAATCACCTAAACCATACAGATAAGTCGAATGTGTATATTGCAAAGGTGAAAAATGCGCTGCACTAAGAGGGGACACACCT
>JAYUZN010000485.1:0-9607 GCA_043751755.1 Bacteroidota bacterium
TCGAGATGACAGAATGAGTTTTTTGGACGGCTTGAAAGACGTTTTTCCCAATATTTTGCAAAAAACCTACAAACTCAATCCCCTCAATCGTGCGCAAGCGGAGGAGGCTATTTTGTACCCTGCTTATGCAAAAGAGGACATTTTCAATGTACAAGCCTTTGATTATGAAGATGATGCGCTTGATGCCATTTTAGACACCCTTTCTAATAACAGGCAAGAAATAGAATCTCCACAGCTGCAAATTATCTGTCGTCATGCCGAATATTTGGTAGAAAGTGGCAAGATTTCGCCCAACGAAAAAGGGCGAATCGTTATACAACGTTCCGATTTAGGCGACTTAAACCAAGTATATAGAGATTACTATCTCAATATGTTGGCGACTATAGAAGACCCAAAAGAGCGGCAAAATGTGCAGCAAGTCATTGAAAATGAATTGATTTATGAGCCTGATGAGCGGCGGATACCTTGTTTTGAAAAAATAATGTTAGACAAAGGCGTTTCGCTCAAAACCCTTAGATGGTTGGTGGACGAACACCATATTTTGCGTTCAGAACCCAATGTAGGGGGCGGTTTTACCTACGAATTAAGCCATGACATTTTGGTAAAACCCATTCTTGCCGTCAAAAAAATACGCAGAGCAGAGGCGGAAAAACTGCGTTTGGAACGAGAAAAAGAAATCGCAGAAAAAGCAGCAGCAACGGCAAAAGCCGAAGCAGAAAAGGATAGAATGTTGCGCGAAGAGGCGGAAAAAGCCACAAAAAGGGCGCGGCTTTTTTCCTTAGCCGCAGGAGCTTTGGCAATCATAGCGATTCTTGCCTTCTTTTGGGCATTGCAGGCGCAACAAAAAGCCGTAGAAGCAGAAAAATCTGCTGAAGCCAAAACAGTAACCGCAGATAGCCTGCGTATCGTAGCCGATAGTGCGAATGCGCAAACCATGCGAGCTACAAGGCAATCTGTATTAGATGCAGTCATTACCTATCACGCTAACGAAGATGCGGAAACAGCTAAGAATGAAGCGATTATTGCCAAAAACGAAGCCATTATCGCTAAGAATCAAGCCATTGCAGACAAAGACAAGGCGGTAAAAGCCAACAAAGAAACGCAAAAAACCCTGCTACAGTTCTATACTCAACAGGAAATTGAACTAAGGCGCAAAGCCGAAACCTTCCGCAAGTCGGGCAATGAGCCTTATGCCAAAAACGCAGAAGAAGCCGCTGAAGACTTGAAAAAGAAAATTGCAGCGATTCGGGCGAGTGGAATTTAAGTTGTGCGGTTAAAAAAAGCGCACAACAGATGGCTTTCTCATAAAAAGTAAAACCGCAAAGAACGCAAAGGGAACTTCACGCAAAGTACGCAAAGAGCCTTGTTTTTAGGCAATTGCTTTGCGAACTTTGCGGCTCCTTTGCGAACTTTGCGGTAAAATGAGAGATATTTGCGTTTTGTCAGCTCTGATTTCTTTACAGCAAGATAAAATTTGAATATTTCAGAAAATTTACCCCGTTTAAAGTATAACCCCACTTTCTCCCTATTTATTTTGGCACAATCTCCAAAAAATTAAGGACAATTCCCAAAATATGATTATTTTTGCCACAAATTTGAAGCAAAATCATCATGACAGACAATTTCCTCGAAATATACGGCGCAAGAGAACACAATCTCAAAAATGTAGATTTGAAAATCCCCCGCGATAAATTGGTGGTTATCACAGGCGTAAGTGGTTCTGGCAAAAGTTCTATGGCATTTGATACCGTTTATGCTGAAGGACAACGCCGTTATTTGGAGAGTTTTTCTGCCTATATTCGGCAGTTTTTGGGGAACTTACAAAGCCCTGATGTGGACAAAATCGAAGGGCTAAGTCCTGTCATTGCCATTGAACAAAAAACTACAAACCGCAATCCACGTTCTACGGTGGGAACAGTTACGGAAATTTATGACCTTCTTCGATTGTTATATGCGCGTGCGGCGGAGGCTTATAGCCATGAAACGGGCAACATAATGGTCAAAATGACGGACGAGCAGGTAGTTGAGACGATTCAGCAGCAATTTTCGGGCAAAAAAATAAACATTCTTGCGCCCCTTGTACGCTCACGCAAAGGGCATTATCGAGAATTATTTGAGACTTTGGGCAAACAAGGCTTTTCAAAAGTGCGCATTGACGGCGTTTTGACTGATATTGTCAAAAATATGCAGCTTGACCGTTATAAGATACACGATATTGAGCTGGTGGTAGATAGGGCAAAAGTGGGGGCAGATAAGCAAAGGCTGTTTGAGAGCATTCAAATGGCAATGAAAATGGGCGAAGGTACGGTGTTATTGATGGAATTTGAGCAAGAAAAAACTTTTTGGTATAGCCGAAATCTCATGGATGCTGTTTCGGGAATTAGCTATGACGTGCCTTCTCCTAACAGTTTTTCCTTCAATTCGCCGTATGGATATTGTCCTAAGTGCTTGGGTTTGGGGCAATTAACGGAGGTAAATGCGCAAGCGATTGTGCCTGATGCCAGCCTTTCTATCAACAAAGGGGCGATTGTGCCTGTGGGCGAATTTCGAGATATTTGGATTTTTAAGCAGCTGCGGGCCTTGGGCGAAAAATTGGGTTTTACGTTGGCAGATGCTTGGGAAAGTATTGCCGAAGAAAGCCGAAATATAATCATAGAAGGTTCAGAAAAGACAAAAAACAAGCAAAAAGTAACTTTTTCGGGCATCAAAAATTTCGTTTTTGAACAATATCACAATTCTGCGTCCGAAAAAATAAAGGAATGGGCGGAGGAATTTATGCACATCGCCACTTGTGATGCCTGTAATGGCTTGCGTTTGAAACCCGAAAGTCTGCAATTCAAAATAGGAAAAAAACATATCGCAGAATTGGCGGATATGGATATTCAAACCTTACACACTTGGGTAAAAGATGCCCCTAACTTTCTGACAAACAAGCAGTTACTCATTGGTGGAGAAGTGCTAAAAGAGATAGGAAAAAGGTTGGATTTCTTGTTAGAAGTAGGTTTAGATTACCTTTCCCTTGACCGCCCTTCTAAAACTTTGTCGGGGGGAGAAGCGCAAAGGATTCGCCTTGCTACGCAAATTGGTTCGCAACTTATGGGCGTTATGTATATTTTGGACGAGCCAAGTATAGGCTTGCATCAGCGTGATAATGAGCGACTTATCAATTCTTTGAAAAATTTGAGAGACATTGGAAACTCTGTTTTGGTGGTAGAACATGACAAAGATATGATGTTAGCTTCGGATTATGTGATAGATTTTGGTCCGGGTGCAGGCGTGTATGGCGGAAATGTAGTAACACAAGGCACACCTGCCGAACTTTTGCATGAAACGAGTTCTACGGCGGATTTTCTTTCTGGAAAAAGAAGTATTCCTGTTCCTAACATACGAAGACAGCCAAAACCTGAACAATATTTGATTTTGGCGGGTGCAACGGGCAATAATCTTAAAAATGTTACCCTCAAACTGCCTTTGGGCTTATTGGTGTGCATTACAGGCGTTTCAGGAAGTGGAAAATCCACCTTAATAAATGAAACTTTGTACCCGATTTTGAACCATTATATTTACAAAGCAAAAGACAAACCTTTGTTTTATGAGAAAATCGAAGGACTTGAAAAAATAAATAAAGTTATACAAATTGACCAATCTCCGATAGGGCGTACCCCCCGCAGCAATGCAGCGACTTATACCAATGTTTTTTCCTATATTCGAGAACTTTTTGCGCAAATGCCCGAAGCTCAAATTCGAGGCTATAAGGTAGGGCGTTTTTCTTTCAATGTAAAAGGAGGCAGATGTGAAACCTGCGAAGGAGGTGGTTTACAGGCAATTGAGATGAATTTTTTGCCTACAGTCTATGTTACCTGCGAAAAATGTCAAGGCAGCCGCTACAATCGCGAAACGCTGGAAGTGCGCTACAAAGGCAAATCTATCAATGATGTTTTGAATATGACTGTGGCTGATGCAGTAGGCTTTTTTGAGGCGCAACCGCGTATAAAAAGGGTCTTACAAACCTTAAATGACGTAGGTTTAGGCTATATAACAATTGGACAACCTGCCACAACGCTCTCTGGCGGCGAGGCACAACGGGTCAAAATTGCGACTGAACTTGCGAAAAAAGATACAGGAAATACGATTTACATTTTGGACGAACCTACTACGGGTTTGCATTTTCAAGACATAGAGACTTTGTTGGGAGTTATCACCCGTTTGGTGGAAAGGGGAAATACGGTTGTCATCATAGAACACAACATGGACGTAATCAAATACGCTGATTATCTGATAGATATAGGTCCCGAAGGCGGGCGTAGAGGGGGAAATATTGTGGTTGAAGGCACGCCCGAACAGGTAGCGGCTTGTGAGGCTTCGGTTACGGGGAGGTTTTTGAAAAAGGAGCTTGCTGCTATTTAGGTTTGCGCAGATTTTACAAACCCTCATTTCGTTTTCTTTCTCTTTTTCGGTTCAGAAAAATATATTTCCACCTATTGACATAAGCTATTTTTTTGCAAAGATAATAAAAAAGACTTAAAAAGCCCAAAATGATTCGTACCTTTGCGGCGTAAAACAGTTAGCAGCGAACAGTTAGCAGTTAGCAGCCATTTTTAATTTCTTAATCTCCCATTTTTTAGATGATTACAGTTTCCAATCTTACGCATCGTTTTGGTGCGCGTGTATTATTTGATGAAGTAAATGTAAAGTTTACGCCCGGCAATTGCTATGGCATTATTGGCGCAAATGGTGCAGGCAAATCTACCTTTATGAAAATCCTTTCGGGCGAACTTGACGCTACTTCTGGGCAGGTTTTCATAGAGCCGGGCGCACGTATGTCTGTTTTAACCCAAAATCACTTTGCTTTTGATACTTTTCCTGTGTTAAAAACCGTTATGATGGGCAACAAAAAACTCTATGAAATCATGGAGGAGAAAGATATTTTGTATGCAAAAGTGGATTTTACGAATGCTGATGGGGAACGTTTGGGGGAATTAGAAAATATTTTTGCAGAAATGGACGGCTGGAACGCAGAAAGTGATGCGGCAAATTTGTTGAGCAACGTAGGAATAACGGAAAGCCTGCATGACACCTTGATGGGCGAATTAGATGGGAAGCAAAAGGTACGTGTTTTGTTGGCGCAGGCACTTTTTGGAAACCCTGATGCTTTGTTATTAGATGAACCTACCAATGATTTGGACGTAGAAACGATAGCTTGGTTAGAAGATTTCTTGGCAAATTTCAAAAATACAGTCATTGTAGTTTCGCATGATAGACACTTTTTGGACGCAGTGTGTACACATGTTGCAGATGTAGATTTTGGAAAAGTGAGTTTATTTAGTGGAAATTACACTTTTTGGTACGAATCGAGTCAGTTAGCTTTGCGACAAAGGTCGGATAAAAACAAGAAAAATGACGAGAAACGCAAGGAATTGCAAGAATTTATCCAGCGTTTTTCGGCAAATGTGGCAAAATCGAAACAGGCAACTGCTCGTAAAAAAATGTTGGAAAAACTCAATGTAGAGGAAATTCAGCCTTCTACCCGCAAATATCCCGGCATTATTTTTCAGCAAGAAAGAGAAGCAGGAAATCATATTTTGACTGTAGAAAATTTGAGCAAAAAGGCAGATGATGGGCGAGTTTTGTTCAAAAATGTGAATTTTGAAGTAGAAAAAGGCGATAGAGTTGCGATTTTGTCGAGAGATAGTATCGCCATTTCTGCCTTGTTAGATATATTGAATGGCGAACAAACGGCAGATACAGGCTCATTCCGTTGGGGAACGACCATCACAACAGCGTATTTGCCCAATGAAAATACAGCTTTTTTTGAAGCCTTGGACTTGACTTTGCCCGATTGGTTGCGCCAATTTTCGCCTAACTCTAACATGGACGAAACGGAATTGCGGGGCTTTTTGGGCAAAATGTTATTTTCAGGAGAAGAAATTTTCAAAAAGGCAAAAGTGCTTTCAGGCGGCGAGAAAGTGCGTTGTATGATTTCGCGCTGCATGTTGCAACGTCCAAATGTGTTGATGTTAGACGAGCCTACGAATCACCTTGACTTGGAGTCTATTACGGCGTTTAACAATGGGCTAAAAGACTATAAAGGAACGCTTATTTTTACCACACATGACCACGAATTTGTGCAGTCTATCGCTACGCGTATCATCGAAATCACGCCAAAAGGCATGATTGACCGCATGACTTCGTATGATGACTATATTGATGACGAGAAATTGAAGGAAATGCGGAATAAATTGTACGGAAGCGTTGCGGCAGGAAGTAAATAACTAAGTTTTGCGGTTTTTAGGGTGGCTCACTTTTGAAAAGTGAGCCACCCTAACCTTTTTAATAGGATTCTATTTTATGGCTAATTAGCTGATAATCAATTGTTATTTCCCATAATTGTGTACAAATCCTTGACAATATATTACTTTTTTTCAGGTATTTTGTCTAAAATGAAGCCTGCAGAATCTAAATACACCATTTGTTTTCCGTTTTCTCGAAATTCATAATAATCCCCTACCGTTTTATAGGAAATATAATTATATATTTTTTTATTTATCCATTCATGTTTTGTTATGTTATATAAAATATATCTACGAGTAGTAATGCCATGAATACCCGGATAATCATTGAATAAAGCCGCTATTATG
The DNA here is from genome assembly GCA_043751755.1 of Bacteroidota bacterium. Lineage (GTDB taxonomy): Bacteria > Bacteroidota > Bacteroidia > J057 > J057 > JAAFHL01. The sequence continues at coordinate 6,639 of JAYUZN010000485.1, forward strand.
TGTTGATTTATTTTTGTTAGATTAAACTGTGTGTATTCCGCACGAAAAGGCACAATAATTTCGCTTGTTTTGAGGTCAATAATACCCATTCTTAGCCCTACGCTTGCTACCATATAGCGATTATCTATTATATGTAGTATGTCGCTGAAAGTGTCAGGCAAGGAAAAATGCCCACTTTTTTCTATCAAGCCAAATTCACAATCGTTCTGAAACGCAAAAAAACTATCATTTAATATTTTTAAGCCTTTGTATTGACAAGGAATAATAAGCTGATTATCAAGGTTTATCACGCCACAAAAGTCATTTTTTGCTACAACAATATTATTTCCGAAAAAATCTTGTGAGATGCAGCTATATTCGCAAGGAATAAGGGTTTCATTTTTCGCATTGAGGATACCATATTTTCCTGCTTTTTTCACTTTGAAGAGACGAGTATTGTTATCATTTTTTTTATACAAATAGCTAATCTCCTCATATTCAAAGGGTAAAACTTGTGTTCCGTCAAAATCAAGTAGCCCCAATTTACCCTTTTTTCCAACAAAAACATAGCCCATGCCTATATATAAAGTATCGAAATCTTGTGCAAAAAGCCATTCTCCTTTGAGATTGTACAAGCCATACACAAAAGTATTTGCTGGTTGAGGCAAAGGTTTTTTGACAATAAAACAATCTATATGAACAAAATATTTCTTATAAGGATTTTCTAACACAACATTTCCGCTTATTTTTTGCAAAATATTTCCTTCCAAATCCATGACAATTACCTCAGTTCCTTGTTCAAATATAATCTATTTTTCGGAAAGTGCATAATTCGTAATTCCTTTTCCAAGCGGATATTCCATTAAATTTATAGGATTTAACATAACAAAAATATCATCTGTACGCTGAAGCAAAATTCTCACTTCTTTTTTCTCACTCAACCCTACATTTTCGGATTGACTAATTCCCGAATAACTTACAACCTTATCTGCAAGATAGCGAAAAGGCGTAAGTTCTTTTCGCCAAAAAGTATCCATTAACGCCCATTTTCCTTCTTTTTCGCCAAAATATATCATTTTTGAACTGTTATAAGAGACTTTTATTTGGTATAAATTATCATATATAGGCGGCACAGCGATTTTTCCATACACATCAACATAGCCTTTTTTGCCCTTTTTTTCAATCGCAATCAAAGGCACAGATTCCGTTCTTTTTTCTACCTTTTCAAATAGAGGTTTTATTAAGATTTTTCCTGTTGTATCTAAAAACCCCCAAAATTCTCCTACTTTATAAGCTAATAAGTTGTCTGCTAATACTTTACAATCAAGGCTATTCTGCGGAAGGATATTCTGATTTTTTGCATCTAAGCAATATATATGCTTATTTTCGCTCAATAAATAATAATTTTTGTTGTTATATACTTGTTTTTCCCAAACTAACTGATATTCAAAAGGCAAAATGACCTCATTCTCAAGGTTTACCATACCTATCTTTCCTTCTTTTTCTACTAAAAAGCAATTTTCTGCGTCATTATGTGCAATCGTTTCTTGCCCAGAACCTATCACAAATTCGGAATAATTTTCGGTCAAATACGGGTTAAAAAAGTGTTTTTTTACACTTTTGTGTTCATTATTTAAGAAAATAAGGGCTTCAAACTCGCCAATATATCCTTTTTGATAAGATGCGGCAAGTTTCCATGTTATTTTATCATAGATAAATGGAATAATATCTTCTCCTTTTTTATTTGTTACGCCCCATTTGCCTTGTTTTTTGCGCCATTTTACTACTTCATTGTCCCAAATCCCATAACGATTTAAGGTATTTTTCCTATCAAAAACATGCAATAACTTCGCAAAATCATCAAAAACATAGATTTTATTTTCTGTATAAGCTTGAATATGTCCGAAATTATCGGACGCATATAACATATAAATTATATCTTCAAATATAAAAGGAAAAGCTACTTCGCCCTGCCCTTTTACGATTCCATAGTGAAGGCTGTCATAGCTTGCTTTGAAAAAGCCTGTATGTGTTAAATGATTGATAATCTTATATTTAGCAGGAATAAAGGTCGAATCTACAGGGTTTATAATGCCCATTTTCCCATTTTTTAGAAACTTCCAAGACGAAATAGAAATATCAAAAGTATAAATACAATTTTTAGCACTATCTAATATACAGCCCCCAGATTTGTTATTTACTATATAAAAATTTCCCTGACTATAATATTCCAAATCGCTATATATTGGCGCAAGTAAAATATGCCCCAGACTATCCATAATGCCCCACAATTCAGGGTAAAGACGCTGATTTTCAGACGCGTTGCAATAGGCTTTTGTAATGCCAGATGCGTAATCATCACTATAAAGGGTTTTATTTTCCGCTTTTATTAAAACAGAATCTAACACTGCGATTAAAAACTCCTTTTTTTGTGGATAATAGTTTCGGATTCGATAGGTAGGCTGCCAGTCAAGCACATATTTTTTATTTTTTAGGTCATAAACAGCATATTTATTTTCCCATTTCAAACTCAGCCAATTCGGATTTTCAGCTATAAAAAAAGAGGTCGCCATATCTAAGGTTTCGTATAAACAAGGCAAAAGTTGTTCGCCTGTTAGGGAAAAAAAGCCCGTTTTTCCGTATCTGTCAGTCGCAAGAATATAGCCATTTTCTGTAGAAATAATTGGATAAATAGGGGGAATAACTTCCTGAAAATGACTATCTAACAAACCATACTCTCCGTTGTTTTTCTTTACGACAAACAAAAGCAAGCTATCCTCATACAAGTTAATATATTCATAATCAAAGCCTTGCCATACTATTTTTTGAGTAGAATCATACAAAAAAAGCTGTGAACTGTCTTTTTTTGAAGAATACCTTTCTTTTGCAGGAAAATCCTTTTCAGCTATTTTTGCCTCATCATATATTGTGTCTGTCCTCGGCGTTCCGTCCTTGCGAATCTTGAGGGTTTTCTGAGTGTTTTCGACAAG
>JAYUZN010000486.1:0-5306 GCA_043751755.1 Bacteroidota bacterium
ACATAAACACATCTCATTTTCATTTTTATTTTTTATTTTTATGACATTATACGTAGGAAACATTGCTTTCTCTGTATCAAACGAAGAGCTTGAGCAAGAATTTGGCAAGCATGGTGCTGTTACCAGCGCAAAAATTGTAATTGACAGAGAAACAGGTCGTTCACGCGGATTTGCATTCGTGGAAATGGCGGATGACGAAGGTGGCAATGCGGCTATCGAAGGTACAAATGGTGCTTTGGTAAAAGGTCGCAACTTGCGCGTAAATGAGGCTCGTCCTCGTGCGTAAGCTACTTTTTTGTCGAATGTTTTTGAACTTTGATTTGATTTCTCTCTTTCGTTTTCCTGCTTGACTTCGTTTAGTATTCAGACGCTTAGTATAGATTTCCGCTCAATTCAGATACAAACATTCCAAACGCTCAAATTTTCGGATTTGAGCGTTTTTTTATTTCCCCGAAAAAAAAAGACATAAATCCTTAATTATCAATGTATTATTATTTCTCATTTCTCATTTCTCATTTTCATTCCCCAACTTTGTCATAATTTTTTTGTATCTAAAATATAAACGCCTAATTTTGGCGCACAAATATAGCACAACCATATAGTTGTGCGGTTTTTGAAACCGCAACAAAGCTTATTACTTACGTGCGGTTTAAAAAACTACACAACTTTGTCATTCCATATCCAAATTATATGAATTTTAGCATTGAATACATTATCTCCTCTTCGACCGCTACACTCCCTTTGGTGTTTTTGTTGGTAGTCGGTTTATTGCTTATGATGATGTCCGTTTTTAAAGCAGAAAGCCTCATGTCCTTCATTGCAGCTATGGGTTTTATCGGCTCATCAGGCTTGGCACTTTTTTCCGTAGCCGAAAAAAACCCTTTTTATGGAATGATAGAAACGGGAAATATTGCCCCAATTGTGCATATATTTTTGTGCCTTTCGGGATTGTTTACCCTGTTTTTTGTACAAGATTATCTGCATCGCCAAGAAAAACCCATTCATGATGTCTATCCCTTATTAATCTTTGCGGTCGTAGGCATGATAATGATGGCAAATGCCGGGGACTTAATCATGACTTTTATTGGCTTAGAAACTTTTTCTATCTGCTTGTATGTTTTTGCGGCTTTGTTCAAAAAAGAAGAAGCCTCAAATGAAGCAGGCTTAAAATACTTCTTGTTGGGAGCATTTGCCTCCGCATTCTTGCTCTTTGGCATCTCTATTATATATGGTATAACGGGCGCAACAAATTTTGACGAAATCGCCAACAACTCCGCAAAGTTTGGCGAAAACCTGCCCCTTTTCTATACAGGCGTAGGATTGTTATTGGTCGGCTTTTTGTTCAAAGTATCTGCATTTCCTTTCCATAACTGGACTCCTGATGTGTATCAAGGCACGCCTACCCCCCTTGCGGGCTTTATGGCGACAGGCAGCAAAATGGCTGTTTTTATATCTTTGGGGGCAGTTTTGATAAAAATGAACTTTACGGCGCATCAAAAAATAGTAGATGTTTTGGCGATTTCTGCGGTTTTGACGATGATATATGGCAATATTGTCGCAGCACGTCAGACCAACCTCAAAAGAATGTTGGCATATTCGAGTATTGCCCATTCAGGCTATGTTATGTTGGGTTTATGTGTAGGAAAAACGGGCTTTATGTCGGTCATTTTCTATATGTTTATCTATACTTTGATGAATATTGGCGCATTTGGTTTGGTGGGAATCGCAGAAAAACAGTTAGATGATACAGAAGTGAGCAACTGGAAAGGCTTGGGCATGAAAGCTCCTTATTTTGCGGCTGCCATGTCTTTGTTCCTGTTTTCTTTGGCAGGGATTCCTCCGTTGGCGGGCTTTATGAGCAAGTATCAAATCTTCATTTCTGCTATTCGTGCAGACTTGGTTTGGCTGGCAGTTATCGGTATTTTGACTTCTGTTATAGCCGCTTATTATTATATAAATGTAATTGTAGCCATGTATTTTGGCAAAGACGAAAAAGCGAATGTTTCGCCTGTTTTTGGCGTAGTTCCTGCATTTGGCGTAGCTTTATTGGCTTTGCTAATTGTGGTGTTGGGCGTTTATCCTTCATTGATTTTGACTCCGTTGGAGCATTATTTTTCGGGCGGAGTAACAGCTGTGGCGTTTAAATAGGTGTTATTTCTCGCAGATTTCCGCAGATGGGGACGCAGATTTCGCAGATAAAAAACACGATTTATCTGCGAAATCTGCCAAAATCAGCGTTTATCTGTGTGAACCAACTCCCCCAAAAATAAAAATATGAGACAAAAATATCCTACAAGTCGCCAAAATTTTCAATCTATTATTGAAGGAAATTACCTATATGTGGATAAATCCATGTATATGTATGAATTGTTACAGGAAGCAGATATCCTGTTTTTTGCACGTCCCCGCCGTTTTGGGAAATCTATGATGATTTCTACCCTAAAAGCCATTTATCAAGGCAAAAAACACCTTTTTGAAGGCTTGTGGATATATGACAAAATAGACTGGGAAGCCGTTGTACGCCCTGTTATTCACTTAGATTTTACGAAAGTATCCTATCAAGAAGGGGTTTTATCTTTGGAAAATGGACTTAGAAATAGCTTAGATAAAATTGCGTCAGAATATGATATTATTTTGCCGCAAAATTCTGCAAAAGAAAAATTTGTAGAACTGTTAATGACATTTGAAAAGCAAGGTAAAAGACCCGCTTTGTTGGTAGATGAATATGATATGCCTTTGACAGATGCCTTAGACCGCCCTGATTTTCAGGCTATTCTCACATTTTTGGGCGATTTTTATGGCACTTTGAAAGGCTATGGCGAACTTGTGCATCAAGCTGTCATTACGGGCGTTTCCAAGTTTGGGAAGGTCTCACTTTTCTCCAAATTGAACAGTTTGACGGATATTTCGATGGAGGAAAGATACATGAAAATGTGTGGTTTTTCGCAAGAAGAATTGGAAAAATATTTTGCTAATGCCATAGTAGAACTCGCTAAAACGCTGAAAATGACGGAGAAAAGCTTATGGAAAAAAATAAGAGACGAATATAATGGCTACTCATGGAATGGTATAGACAAGTTGTATTGTCCGTTTTTGATAATGAAATTCTTTTATCATCAAAAGTTTGGGAATTATTGGTTTGAAACGGGAACACCGACTCTTTTGCTCAAAATGCTGCGAAAGGAAGGCGTTTTACCGTTTGAATTAGAGGAGGTAGAGTCAAATGATGGCATGTTATCCAATATGGATGTTTTCAATATAGACATTATTGGTATGTTATTTCAAACAGGCTATTTGACGGTCAAAAAAATGAAAATGAGACAAGGAGATGCGACCTATTTTTTAACTTATCCGAATAACGAAGTGAGACGTGCCTTTGAAAAACAGATTCTGGCGGAATATATAGGGGTAAAAGAGGGGCATATTGACCGAAATTATATAATGAAGTTGCGCAACGCATTGAATAATAATGACATAGATAAGTTTATTCAGATTTGTCAAACGGCTTTTGCTTCGCTTGCTTATCAGCAAATTGCCAATAGTGATGAAGATGCTTTTCATGCCATAATGCACTTGTTGGTCAAATTGACAGGCGAAAGAGTGGTGTCAGAAGTGCCACACAATGTTGGACGCGCAGATAATTTTATTTTTATGGAAGAGAGAACTTTTATTTTGGAATATAAATTCAATGGAACGGCTGCCGCAGCCTTGAAGCAAATTCAGGATAAAAGTTATGCGCAGCCCTTTGAGGAGGAGGGTTTTCCGTTTACTTTTGTGGGCATTAATTATGACAGCGAAAAACGAAATATTGATGAATGGGAGTATTTGCCGAAGCTCATATAATTTCACGCAGATTTCCGCAGATGAGAGCAGATTTCGCAGATAAAAAAAGCAATTCATCTGCGAAATCTGCGTTTATCTGCGTGAAATTTAATATAAACAGATGAAAATAGAACATATTGGCATTGCTGTAAAAAGCCTAACAGCATCAGAGTCCATTTTTTCCAAATTGTTGGGAACAGATTCCTACAAAACCGAAGAAGTAGCAAGTGAAAAGGTAAGAACTTCATTTTACCTTGCAGGCACTTCCAAAGTCGAGCTATTAGAGGCAACTTCGGAGGATTCGGTCATTGCCAAATATATCGAGAAAAAAGGGGAGGGGATTCATCATATTGCTTTTGAGGTCGAAGATATTTTGGCAGAAATGAAGCGTATGGAAACGGAGGGATTTCGTTTGCTCAATGCTGAACCTAAGCGGGGCGCAGATAATAAACTCGTATGTTTTGTGCATCCCAAAGATACAAATGGCGTGTTGATAGAACTTTGTCAGTCTATTTAATTAAGGAGTTGAAAGTTATAAGTTGAGAGTTGAAAGTTAATATATGTTTAGATTATTTCTCACTCGTACTTATATGAAAAACAGGCATTTCCTCAAGTTATATTTCTCATTTCTCATTTTTTATTTTTCATTTCTCTCTTGTGCCAGCGTTTCCGAATCGGAAAGCCGACTGTATGGACAGGTTTTTAAGGAAGAAAAAGGCATGTTTAGAGGCATTAGCTTAGGCGATAAATTGGCAAAGGTACAGGAAAAACTCCCCCCTTTATATACAGATATTTTGGGAGCTGTGTATGAAATTCCCCTCTCAAATACCGAAAAAATGCAGGTACGTTATTATATAGATAATTTGCAGACCAACCGAGAAACCAATCGAATTGCCACGATTCAAGCAAGTATTCGGGTAGAAGATGAGATAGAAACTACCCGTTTATATACAGAAATTCAGCAAACTTTGACGCAAAAATATGGTTTACCTACTGGAAACTATGGCGCACTCAAATGGGAAAATACGGCGTATGGCATGGAGGTTTCTTTGCAAATTTCACCGAATCGAAAACAAATTGAACTCGCTTTTGTGAGTTCCTCGTTTCCCGCAGATTCCCGCAAATAAAAGACGCAGATTTTCGCAAATTTTTCTTAATCTGCGAAAATCTGCGGTTAAATCTGCGCAAATCTGCGTGAAAAACAACAAAAATACAATGAAAAACACATTTACGCTCTTACTCCTTCTCTCTTTTTCGTTGCTATTTGCCCAAGAAAAAGGCGTTGCCACCTACTACGGCTCGGCGTGGCAGGGGCGGCGTACTGCAAGCGGCGAAGCCTATAACACACAACGTTATACAGCTGCGCACAAAAGTTATCCTTTTGGGACTTTGCTCAAAGTTACGCATTTAGGCAAAAATAAGGCAGTTGTGGTAAGAGTCATAGACAGAGGTCCTTTTGGGGCAGGCAGAATCATAGATTTGGC
>JAYUZN010000487.1:0-6198 GCA_043751755.1 Bacteroidota bacterium
ATATGATTTACAATTCGTTTCTTTCGGATTTCATATTAATAACTCCTCGTAAATTTCTGTTGCAAGATTAGCCCTGAAGGGGGGAGAAAGGCTTTACCCGCCTTCAGGGGGGCAGGGGGGCAAATGCCAAACTGTTAAGTTATTTAATTTCTGTTCCTTATATCTTTGGTAATTTACCATTCAACCCTGAAATTTGCCCATTTGCGGAAAAAAAAAGTAGCTGTATCCATAAAAAGGCTTTACTTTGAGGGAAACATAATCCTATTTCGGATTTCACGCAGATTTGCGCAGATTAAGGACGCAGATTTCCACAGATTAAGAACACTTCGACTTCGCTCAGTGTCCAATTTGCGAGAATCTGCGGTTAAATCTGCGTTCATCTGCGTGAACCAAAGCTCAATACATCATGAAAAATACATTTTTGGCAAAAGTATCGTTCTGTTTGGCAACCTTCCTTTGTGCCGTCTCTTGCTTGCAAGCCCAAAACGGCGGCGTTGCCAATAACTGGTATTTTGGCTATGGCGCAGGTGTTTCCTTCAACACACTCGTGCCGACTTCCATCACAAGTGCGGGACCCATTAATACCCTCGAAGGCGTGGCAACCATTTCAGATGCAGCAGGAAACCTCCTTTTTTCTACAGATGGAATCCAAGTTTTTAACTCAAATAACCTACAAATGCCTAATGGATTTGGCTTGTGGGGAGACCCTTCTTCGACTCAATCGGGGGTGATTGTCCCCAATCCTGCCAATGCAAGTCAGTACTATCTCTTTACGGTTGCGGCAGTTGCAGGGGCAAATGGTATCGCCTACTCAGTCGTAGATATGAGTTTGAATGGCGGTTTGGGAGATGTAACGACCATTAAAAACGTACAATTACTTACTCCTGCTGCCGAAAAAATTACCGCAGTGCGGCATTGTAACGGCACTTCTTATTGGATTATCTGCCATCACTGGGGAACAGATGCCTTTTATTCCTATCTTGTTTCGGCTTCTGGCATTGCTGCCCCCATTATTTCTAATGCAGGCTCCATTTACAATGGCTCCACAAATGCTACGATTGGCTATCTCAAAGCCTCTCCTGATGGGCAAAGGCTGGCAGCTGCCATAGATTGGGTTCCTAATAATAACGTAGAGCTTTTCGATTTTGACAATTCTACAGGCATCATTTCAAATGCTATTTATATTCCTACAGGCGGCGGCGGATATGGGGTGGCTTTTTCGCCCGATAATACCAAGTTGTATATAGGCTTCGAGTCGGCTGCAGAACTCATACAATATGATTTAACGGCTTCTAATATCGGAAATACGGCTTATACAGTACATTCTGCGTTTTCTTCTTATGGTGCGGCGCAGTTGGGGCCTGATGGGAAAATATATGCTACCTACAATTCGGGCTATTTAGGGATAGTCAATAATCCGAATGTGGCTGGGGTAGGCTGCAATTATGACCCTATAGGTGTGCCTTTAACCGCAGGAACAGGTGCATTTGGCTTGCCTAATTTCCCTGACAATTTGCTATCTGCGGCTTTTGGCATTCCTGATGTGGTGATGTGTGGAAACAGTGTTGTGTTAGATGCAGGAGCAGGCTATGCCAACTATCTGTGGTCTACAGGCGACACAGTTTCTGCGATTACCGTCACTCAAGCGGGGCAATATTGGATACAAGCCACCACAAATTGTGGGAATATATTGATAGATACGATAAATGTATATTCCAATTTAACGCCTTTTGACATAGGAAATGACACAATCGTATGTAGTGGCGCAAACGTGGTCATAGACGGACAAGGCGGCGGTTCTGCTTATTTGTGGTCAAATGGGGCTACTACGCAAACGATTACCGTCAGTACACCCGGTTTGTATTGGGTGCAAAAAGTAATCCCTTGTGGAACGGTACAAGATACGCTCAATGTCTTTCAATATCCTGTCCTTTCGGGGAGCATTAGCTATACGACTATTGCCTGTGTGGGCGCAACGATTACGGTAGCAGCTTCGGGCGGAGCAGGCAGCCTTCAATATAGTTTGAATGGCGGGACGTATCAAAATGCAGATACCTTTAGCGTAAGTACTGGGACGTATAGCGTTACGATTCAAGATACTGCGGGCTGTACGCTTACCACAAATACGCTGAATATCGTTTTCCCTTCTGCTCTGACTGCTTCGGCTATCGCTCCGGCTATCATTTGCCATGACGACACCACAACTTTGACCGTAACGGCAAATAATGGCACGCTTCCCTATCAATATACGGTAAACAGTGGCACATATCAAGCAGGAAATACCTTTGGGGTATATGCTGGAAACTACGTGGTTACGGTGCAAGACGGCGCGGGCTGTATGCTCACTTTGCCCAATATTTCATTCAGTAATCCGCCTGCTCTTTTGTTAGATTTGGGAAATGACATTTCTGTTTGTACAGGTGTTTCCATAAATATAGACGCGCAAACAGGCGGAACTTCTTATTTATGGTCAAATGGGGCTACTACTCAAGCCATAAATATTACTACGCCCGGTACGATTTGGGTGCAAAAAGGCACAATTTGCGGCACTTTGACGGATAGTATGCACTTCTATAATTATCCCATTATTTCGGGGAATCTCAGTGCCAACCTCTTGTGTATGGAGGCGGTGCTTACGGTTGCGGCTACGGGCGGAGCGGGCAATTTGCAATACAGTTTAAATGGCGGTTTGTTCCAAAATAGCCCTATTTTCACTGTAGCAAGTGGCACTTATACGGTTACTATCAAAGATACAGCGGGCTGTAGTTTTACCACAAATACCTTGAATATAACTTTTCCGCCTGCGTTGTCAGCTACCACGACTTTCTCCCCGATTCTCTGCCATGATGGAACGACTACACTAAGCATCAATATTACAGGGGGACAAACGCCCTATCAATATGCGTTGAATAGCGGAACTTGGGGCGCGTCAAATACCTTTACGCTTAATTCTGGAAATTATGGGTTTCGAGTGTTAGATGCGAATGGCTGTATCTTTACTTTGCCGATAGCTCATCTGTTCAATCCTGCACAGCTTTTTGTTTCTGCGACAGTGGGAACTTTATGTTATCATAGTACCACCATTTTGAAGGCAACAGGCTCTGGTGGAACAGGCATAAAACAGTACAGCCTTGACGGAAGCCCCTATCAAGTTTCACGCAATTTCACGATTTCTACAGGCGGAACCTATACCCTCACTGTGCAAGATTCGAATAACTGTACAGCAACTACTATGCTCAATGTGATAGAATCTTTGCCGATAGCAATACAAACGCTTTTTGTGGACAGTGCGTATTGCGATAAGGCAAATGGAATCGCGGCTGTGTTTGCTTCTGGCGGAAATGAGGGCTTCACTTATACTTGGCTAAACAGTCCGAGACAGTATAATGACACTTTGTTAAATGCGGCAGAAGGTACGTATTATTTGCAAGTCCGAGATTCAAAAGGCTGCCAAAAAGATACTTCTTCGTTTATGCCAAATGTGCCTTCGCCTGTAGCAAATTATATAAGCCGTCCAGATAATAACTTTTTGTATATATACGAAAATGATTCTATCCAATTTTTCCCAAATACGGCAGGGGTTTATAGCTATAGTTGGAACTTTGGAGACGGCAATGTTAGTACTTTGCAAAACCCGACCCATATTTTCCCAAAATTTGGGGAGTATGAAGTGGAATTGACGATATATGATGAACATCAAGAATGCCCAGACACTTACGGCTTGAGGTATAATGTTATTTCCCGTTGTTCTTATCTTCACATTCCCAATGCGTTTAGCCCGAATGGAGATGGAGAAAATGATGTCTTTGCTTTTGTAGGAAATGCGGAGAGTTTTGAGGCAACGATTTTTGACAGATGGGGCAAGCCTATCACGCATTTTTCGTCTATCAAAGACACTTGGGACGGGAAAAATGCGCCTGAAGGGGTTTATACCTACGTATTCAAAACGGTGTGCGAAGATGGAAAGGCTCTGAAAAGGGCGGGAACTATAACCTTGATTCGGTAAGGCTTGGGGTTCACGCAGATTTCGCAGATGAGGGACGCAGATTTTCGCAGATGAATTTTTATTTTTTTTTGCCCCCGTTTATGAGGACACAAACGGGGGCGAGCTGCATGACCTTTTGCAAGGAAAACTATAGTTATATAGTTGTACATATACTTCTTTGCCTGAAAAATGGCTGAACCGTATTTGTTCATGGATACTCTATTTCCCTTACAAAACCACTTCCTTGCATTCCTCCACTTTATCTCCTGCTACCACAATTACCCATGCCTTCATTTTGGGGTGATGCAGAAGTTCTTCTTTGGCTAAATAGCCCAACATTTGCGCCCTCGCCACTTCCAAAACGGTCGCTACCCGTTTTTTACCTGCTTTTTTCAAGTATTTGAATTCAAAAATAAATTCATATTGCGCTTCAGCTATTGGGGTTTCCAACATCAAAATGTCGAAATGTTGCTTTTCGGCTTCATATTCACTTTTGACTTCGTACATTTTGGAGAGATTCAAATAGGAATAAAACATGGCTTGTACGTGTTTTTCGTCCATACTTTGAAAGTCTCTTTTGGTAAGATTTGTCAAAGCTACTTCCAAAACCCCACAAATCGCTTCGGGCTTATTTTCCCATATCAATTCATCTAAGGCGTTGCCTAATTCGTACAAATCTCGATTGGTTTGCGCTTTTTCCTCCATCACTTGCAAGAAATAGTCAAAATAAATATCACGAATAACTTTATTAGGCATCATCAATTCGTATTTGTCGCCCCATGCTTTTTTGATGGTTAAAAACCCCATATAAAACAACAAACTTAACATATCTTCCGTAGGAAAACCTGCCTTTTCAAAAGAAAATTGGTCTGTCAAAAATAACAATACTTTCTCTCCCCGAATCAATTTTTCCAAAGAACCTAATTTTTCATTTTCAAAGCCACCAATCCGAAATATTTTCCTAACTTTTGAATAATCAGAGGCTATGTTTATATCAAGCATTCGTTTGGGATATTGTTTATATTGCCCATAATGCTGGGCAAAATACAAGACCATATCGGAGTTGTAAATTCGCTCTTTTGCTTCAATGTTGAAAGAATAGCCATTGTACCATTTTTTCATATCTTGCCTCAATTTTTTCATATCTGCCTCATTTGCCCCTACCCCTCGCAAGATATCCACAACTTCTGCCTCTGTAAAACCCATCAAATTGTGGCAATCCAAATCTAAGGAAATATTGTGCGAAATGTTAAAACCGCTTGTCAAAGAATCTACGGTAACGGGCGAAACCCCTGTAATGAAGATACGGTTTACAATTCCTTCCCCCGTAGCCGTTTTTATGGTTTCATAAAATTTGCGTACAAAGCCATTTCGGCTTACAATTTTCTTGAAACCGTCTAAATTAAAGGAAACTAATTCATTGGTAAAATGGTCGTACTCGTCTATGAGGAGGTAAATTTGTTGAGAAATGCCGCTTACGGACTTAAAAAACCTGCCCATTACCTGCTCCGCTTTTCCTGCTGCTAACCAATAGGCTTCTGTTTCTTCAGAGAAAAAAGGGCGATATTTTTGGGCAAAAAAACCTACCCCTAATTTTACCTTCGACAAAAAGCCTTCTTCTGTTTTGAGAATCGTAGTAGTATCAATCCCACTAAAATCAAAACGCAGCATTAAATAGCTGTTTTTTAAAGGGGTAGGATTTTTGCCAATATGGTATTTTCCAAACAAAAAATCGAATTTATCCGCATATTGTTTGCCATAATAATATTCCAAAACGGAAATCCACAGCGATTTTCCAAACCTGCGTGGGCGCAGGAAAAATAAATATTTGGATTGAATGGTATTTTCTAACACCTCAATAAAAGGTGTTCTATCCACGTAGTAGCGGTTTTCGCTTACCATATCCGCAAAATTTGAAATGCCATATCCGATTTTTATCATAGTATTTGCTTATTTTTTTACAAAAATACATAGTTTTTGGGAATTATGGCTGTTTTTATGGGAAATAGCCTTAACCGATACTTTCAAGGGGGGAAATTTCCCCCTGCGGTAAAGAAATCGGAGCTGACAAAACGCAAATATCTCTCGTTTTACCGCAAATATCTCGTTTTACCGCAAAGTTCGCAAAGGAACCGCAAAGAACGCAAAGGAATAACTCAGAATTCCCAAAAGTCCCAACTTTGCGTCCTTTGCGTGGGCTTTCTTTGCGAACT